>CAYLKG010000005.1:0-51148 GCA_964384195.1 uncultured Aliarcobacter sp.
CTTGTAGCGCGACCCAGGATTGAACTGGGGACCTCATGATTATGAATCATGCGCTTAAAACCTTACAGTAAACTGACCAACTGCTTATTGCAGAGTCTTAAAAAATTACTCGTAAAACAGTAGTGATGCACGGCGCTATTTTCATAAATGAGAAACCCCCGAAAGCGCTTCCGGGGGAGTATCGAAAAGTCGCACCGCAACAGGCGAAAATTCGACATACAAATTTAATAAATTATTTTATTATCTCTTTATATTCAAAACCCACAATTTGGGTTTTTTCATCGTGAGAAATGAGGTGATACGTTGCTGACTTCTCTTTCTTCCATTTGATCAAGCCCCAAAATAGGCGAGCTCTTTCAACTTCCTTGATAAGATTAAGGCTATCCCTTTTCTCGTAAGTAAATGCCGGGTCTTTGTTTTTCTCAGCTATGAATCCAATGTCGATCCATTTTCCTGAGTAGTTTGCCCTGTAAGTCTTGTTAGAGTCGATATAGACGGTATCTGCCCTGACAGTATCTCTCGTAGTCGTGGAGATTGTTGTCACAGCCTGAAGCTCGTCTACTCGTATCTTGAGCTTTTTGTTAAGGGCAGTCTCTTTGCCGTACATTCGCTTGTAATCGTCTCGCTGAAGTGTCAGTTGATGCACCTTTGCAGCAGCGACCTCAGTGGAGTCGTTGAGACGGATCCTGTACTGCTCTACCTGTTCGGTCAATGCAATCGCATTTCCGGCCATTTTTTGAGCTTTCTCCTTCTCGTCGGTGTACTTGTTCACAAAGAACCATAACCCTGCCAAAAGCGCAACAAAAAGGGCAAAGAGAAGGAATTTCTTTCCTCCTCCTCCCTCGTTAATATTAATATTAGCCTGCATGATGGTTACTTCTTCTTATAGATGTTACTATAATAGAATTCTGCAATCTGTACAGACTCGCTCCATGTCAGTTTTCCGTCAGAAAGTGCTTTAAGTATCATCGCACTAAGGCTATGATAGTAGGCATTCTTTGTGTCGTCTGGTGACATGTTGATAGACGTGAGTATAGCCTTCAGCTGCTCGTTTGGATCTTCTATTCTTGCAATCGCTTCAGACATATTGAGTGCCGTGAGAACCTTAGGGAGTATGTCCTTAAGCTTTGCTCGTAGCACAGCAAGAAAAGCATCATCGGCCTTACCCGGAATGACAGCAGTGATAATCGTTTCGATTACATCGCCTGTTGTCGACTCGTTGACCTTCTTAATCTCGTTGACGACCTTGATCGCAACAGGAGCATACTTCTCGATAAGAGCATCGAGGGAACTCCAAAGTGAGGCTATAAATAGCCAGATTTTTTTCAAAATGTTTTTCATCTTTTTTGTTTTTAATGAATTGTAATAAATACCTGATACCCTGCATCAAGATAGCTCTTGAGGGTGTCGTAAAACATATTTGTCCACAGCCTTGAATCGACAAGCTGTCCTACAATCTTATTCTTACCGAGCAGAATGCAGCCTTCAGTGTCTTCCGGCCTGTTTCCTGAGTGCATCCTTACACCCGAATAGCCTTTCACGTTGATCAGAATAGGCATCACTTTCTTGAAGCGTGCAGAGTAAGTCATCTTGATCTCGTAAGTGCCGGCAGGTATTGCAGTTTGTCCGTGGATCTTTCCTTCTCCCTGGTCATCAAAATCGCCGTCGTTGTTCAAGTCCTTGAGCTCTCTGACAGGATCTTCGAGCGTGTCACAGAAGTAACTTGAACCTTCAAGAAGCCTACCTATCGTATAAGTAGGCCTCCTGGCGATACGGTTGAGAAAAAAGTCAATTCGTTTCATTGCCTTGTTCTTTAATGTCAAGACCTGTCTGATCCTTTATGCGGGCACGAAACATAGATCCGACCTTTGGGAATACAGACCACTTTGTAATTTGGTAGCCATTTTCTGCAATAGAATACAGCAATACTCCCGATATGAACCAGCCGATGATTTTGTAAGTAGAGACAATGTCCTGATTATACGTTTTGTCCCACATGAATGCTCCTAAAATTAGGACAAGAGACAGCAGCATTCTGGGAATCGTAGTTGTCCAGATTATGTCTACCTTGAACCTCTCCTTGCGCAACTTTCGAGCAGCCCAGTACCCGAAAATGACATCAAGGAAAAAGAACAATACTAACAGGTGAACCATGTCTCGGACCGGCAAGAAATACCCAAGAGCAGAAGCAAAAAGACCAGATAGTAATGCGTAAGTGTTTGTTGCTATGTCAATCATCGCGCGACATATACTTTTGAAGAATTCTTCCATATAATTTTTTTAGGTTTTACCGAGCTCCCCGGCAAGGCTCGTGGTTAGTGAAGTTGATTAATATGTATTTGTGTGATACATCTTTTGATATAATGCAGCATTTTGTCTGTAATTGTCATAATAAATCCTCCTGTTCCTCGAGAGCGGAGAGCTCTATTATCTCAGCTTCTATCTCTCTTATTTCAATCTCAAGCTGATTGATTGCATTTCGCGCAGCTTCTCTTTGCTGCATTACGTCCTCTTCTATATCGTATCCTTCATATTTTTTGATTATTTTATAATCTGTTGCCTTTAGAAATGCCTTATAAGAGAGGATCCGGCCTTGTTTTTCATTAATAAGCTTCTGTAAATCTTCCATTTCTTTGTATTTTATGAATATTATATTCTTTAAGTATTTTATTCCTTACGACATTTCCCTGCCGGTATCCCTTTTTGATGACAGCCTTGTAATAGTGAGCAGAAACATATATGTATTTAAACCACACCTGAGCGATCTCCTGAACGAGCCGCTTTCGTACGTTGTACGACTCCACATGTCTCATGAAACCGAGATAGGAATTAAGCATAGACACAAACTCTCCAATATGCTCAGCCGGGTTTTCGATGTTGTTAAATCTCCTGACTGCTTGCATGGCGTTGTAGACTGTTCTATTGTGCACATATGCCCTTCCCGGCTTGATAACGCTTCCGACAAGCTCAACGCCCTTTGAGTAGTGCTGTATATAGAATTTACGAGGATGCAGGGTCAATCCAACCTCCTTCAGTTTTTCCCTTATAAGATGAATGCTTTCCAGAATTGCATACTTATCATTATGTACTATATAGAAATCATCCACATACCTACCATAATGCTTAAAACCGAGACTCTCGGTCACATAGTGGTCGAACTCATCGAGATAAAACGTAGTAAGCAGCTGTGAGGGCAAGTTGCCGATCGGTAATCCCAAATCATCATTAACCCAGAACAGACTTTTATTCTTATCGAGTCTATTCCACAAAGAAGACGGTGACCGGAGTATGCAGTGTTTTTCAGGATTGTCGTTAACAATCTTTGCAACGAGCCATTTCACATCCTCCCTGTCTGTACCAGAATAGCGTTCGTCAATAAAGGCTAATATTCTTCTTGTAAGCAAAGGCTTACTGACTGACATAAAGAAACCCTGTATATCCATCTTTGCCACAAAGCAATCTTGAGTATAATTAGCAGACGCCTCAATAATGTCATTTTTAAGATATTTTACAAAAGCAGAGGCTCCCTTATTTACCCTATTATTGCAAGTTTTATCAATGAATTGCTCCTCAAGTAAAGGTCTCAACTTACCGTCAGCAAAATGATGTAGTACCCTGTCGCTAAAATCAGCAGCAAAAACCTCCCTGTATCGTGGTTTTGTCACAATAAAAGCTATCGACTTTGCCGGCTGATAAGTTCTATCGTTTACCCTTTGACAGAGTTCTATGCACTTCTCCTCATAGTTAATTTCAAATTCCATTGCGCTGTTAGATCCTCTTTTATTTTTCCGACATTCAAAATATGCCTTGTATATTTCTTCTAAACACACCATATGACTGATATTAAATATTTAATGAAATTCGGTGACCGGCCGGACATAGTTCGCGTTGTTCTTGTTGTTGTTGTTCATGTTGCCGTTGTTGCCGTTGTAGATCCAGGCGTTATTGCTCGAATACTCTGTCATTGCCGCCTCTGTTGTCTTAGCTCTAAATGAGAGCGGGTGGTCCTTTTCAATAAAAATATAACTCTCCATAATACACTCTGTTATTATGCTCTCGTAGTAGCATTTCTCCAGCCCGTGAGCTGTTTTGAAATATTTGTAGTTATAATATAAATATCAGTCAGTGTGCTTAATTTCAATAATTTAAAATCAGAACAGATTCGGAGATACACTCTGAGCTGCTCAAACGATGACATAAAGGAATCGAGATATCTGATTCGCTCAGTCTTGTCCCTTGACTGATTTGCAAGCGATATCCATTTGAATACATCCAGGGAGCAATCAAGTATCCGGGCACCGATCACGTGACGGTGCATCTTATCCATCTGTGGCATCGCTTGATACAGTTTTCCTGCAAGCAGATAGGAGTCCTTATATATCTGTAATTTTTCTATCATATAATAAACCTGCTTCGCAGGTAAGTTAAAATGTTAACGTAATTGAAAAGCGGTGACCGGCCGGACATAGTTCGCGTAGTGCTTGATGCCGTTGCCCAGGTTGCCGTTGTAGCCGTAGTAGAACCAGGCGATATAGCTCGAAAACTCTGTGCTGGTCCACGGATAATGGGTAACAGAGAGCAAAGTTCCTCCTGCTGCAAATATGGATCTGTTGACCGGGTCGGCATTCGCCCCCGTGATGCCTGCCAGACCATATGATATGTCTTTCATAAGAATATTAGTCAGTCTGACACTCTCCATATACCAGTTTCCGGCTTCAAAACCTGTTGTATATCCGGCTGTGGCAATCCCGTATGAAAACGCGTTATATGCCGCAGGATAAGCAGGCTTTTGTATACCGTCGTGGTCTGTGTACATAACGGCGGCCAGAGCAGCTGTGCTGACTTTTCCTGTATCATCCTTTATTGAGCCTGCATGTGCGGGATAAAGCAGCATTTTATCTTGCATATAGGCAGTATAAGTACCGTAATACGCAACAAGCAAAGGATTATCGTTTGCGTTGAATCGAGACTCTTTGATTATTGAATCAGAAGCAACAGTTTGGCCTGTTAAATCCTGTCCGGAGGCTGAATAATACAATATGAATTTTGCATAATTACATCCTGCTCTTGAAGTGTTTATGCCACATTTCATACGAATATAACCATATGGAGTTATGATACCAGACAAGGCGGTTTGATAATTGCCTGTGAGAATAGTTTTTGAAACCTTACTGTCCAAGTCTGTAATTGTGAAGATTGTCACATTTGGCGTGTACCAGTTTTGTTGCACAACAATGCAATTTTGTGCAGTATAAGCCGTACAACTCCATCCTATTGCCGCCGTGAATCCCGCTGCCTGAAGTGCCGCCATCATAGATGTAGCAATTGTTGTAAGAGTGTCTGATGTGGTATAGGTGATTACTGCCGTAGTGGTTGTATTTACCGTAACAGTAAAAGCCCCCCCCGTAGCAAAGTCAAACCCTGTCACCTTTACCCTATAAGGTGCACCCCAAGGAGCACTTGCGGCAGCATTGTGAGCAACTACGTGGGCCATATTTTCTGTTCTATGAAAAACTACACCCATAATCACCAAGTTTGCTGGCAAGGTTGCACGATTCAAGGTGTCAAGCTTTACTACCTTGATGGCATTCGCTGTCTTGTCAAAAACTACAGTGTCACCGACGGAGGCTGAAAGCTTATCCATAATAACGTTTTTCCCAGTGAATTTCACTCCTGAGCCATCCTGAATGTTAGAGACAGATGAAAGTGGTAGAGCGGCGCGAGCTGTGTCAGCGTTGTACGCCGCTGTGTCTTGATATGTATTTATATATTTCATGATAATAATATTAGTCTTGTATCCAGTCGGCAACAGAACTTATTCCTGCTGCGGTATATTTTGTTTTTGCCGCTGTGTTCACGTATCGCTGACCGATAAAATCAGGTATGACAGCAGGAGCAACAGCGCGCACAAGGACCATGTTTGAATCTCCGAAAAGGTTAAAGCTTTTAACAACATTAATTGTGTCGGCCTGCATTACATTAATGACCATTGTTGCAATAAAGTTTTCAAGAGCAACGATGCGATTATACAGCACATTAAGCGCCTCCGCGCTGGTAAGCTCAACGTCTTCCATGTTCTTTTGTGAATATATAATCTCCCAATCCGCAGCATTTGACCAGGTTGAAGTTGTCGCACCCTTGAACTTCTCTGTATTCCATATACCTGCAGATGTTTCGTAGGTAATCAATAATCCTCTCTTTCTTACCCCCTCAGGCACGGCAGCGCGCGCGGTTGTAGGCGCATAATACTGACCTACTGCAGGAGGAACAGCAAGAGTGACATTGTACATGTTACTTGCTACATTACGGGCTGTCTCGGCTGATTTTCGTGCATCTTCCTGTTGTTGCCTCACAACTTCCGCTGCAACCCTGTCATTTTCTGCCTTAACACGGCCTTTTGTAGCATCACCTTCGGCATCGACTCTTGCAGTCTCGGCTGTTGTTCTGTTTTGTTCTGCTGTATTTCGAGTCGTCTCGGAGTTTGCCCTTGTGCTCTCTGCGGACACGCGGGATGTTTCAGAGCTATCCCTCGCATCCTCAGCTTGACTTCTTAATACCTCGTTTGCCTGAACCGTTTGCTCTGTATTGGAAACACTTTCTGTTGCTTCAATAGCGTTATTCGTTGCCTGACTTGCTGTCATCGCTGCGCTATTTGCAGACTCTGCCGCTTGATTCGCTTCGGTCGCCTTCTGGTTCGCCAAAGTAGCCTTTTCGTCTGCGAGATTCGCCTTTGTATTTGCGAGTGATGCCGCATCATTAGCTAAGGCAGCTTTTTGATCTGCGAGATTTGCTTTTGTGTTTGCAAGGCTTGCAGCATCATTAGCTAAGGCAGCTTTTTGATTTGCAAGGGTTGCGGCATCATTGGCCGATGCAGCAGCATTGTTCGCAGATTCAGCAGCTTGATTTGCCAATATCGCAGCATCATTTGCGGGCTTTTGCAAAAGGTCGATTTGCTCTTGAGTGAAATCTGAATATGTGAAAGGATCTCCCTTCGGTCCAGGAAACTGAATAATAATCTCGTTTCCTTGTGCAAAAACAATATCAAAAGCAGTTGAAGAACTTAGATACCTCTTGCTGCCGTCGACATAAGCATCAGCAAGCTGACACTCTATCGACTTTGATATCATCTTATTCGATGAAGCATCAACGAGTTCAACAACTATGTTAAGTCTTCCGCTTGTAAGTGCAGCTGTGTCAGCGGAAGCAAGTTTCGCTGAGAAACTGAAGTTGTCTGCACCGGACGAGACGGCAGCAGTCTTGACAACAGAATGAGGCGTATAGAACTTAACGGTCTTTGTATATACTGAGAGATCTTCTTCTGATTTGAACGAGATCTCTATGTCCTCTCCTTTGTAGAATATATTCATAATTATTCTGCTTGTTTGATTCAAAATTAAGTGAAAGTATTAGAGTGATACACAATTATCGAATAACTTAATTATAAGTTCTGGATAATCGTGTTTTCGAGGGTGTTGATTTGATCCCTCAAAGCCTGCCGTGAAGCGTGTAATTGCTCGATGTCGTAAGGAAGAGAATCGCCGACAAGACTTGCCTCGTAGCACTTCATAATCTTGTAGTCCGTGGCTGCGAGATCCTGTTTTCCTTTCTCGATCTGCTTCTGAATGTACTTCTCGTTGAGCTGAATCTTCCAAACCTGTACAACTTTGCCATCAGCTATCGTGTAAGTGTCAACAGCTTTTTGCTGTTCACTTTCCGGCTCCGGCTGTTCGGTTGAAACGAAAGGGAGAAAGCCGTTAGAGATGTAGCTCTCATGTCTTTCCGTCTCTCTGATTGCGTTTTTTGTGGCATTTTCAGAAAGCCTTTCTTTTGCTCGTAGTTCAGATTGAAGATTCTCAAGAGACTCCTTTTCTTCATCAGAAACAACCTCCTGGGCTTCAATGAAGGTCTTGACCTCATCAAAAGAGGCTTTCAATGTTTCGTACTCCTGAAGAGCCTTTGCAGCTCTCTGCTCTGCTGACTGCACGTCGCAGTCAACGATCTCGATTCCTGTTTCGGTTATTCTTGCAAGTTCCATATTATTGTTATTGTCTAAGTGATACAATGTAATAGCTGCCGAGGTTGTAACGCAGCAGCACTGAGTCGCCCTTGTACATATCTATGTATGCGAGAGCATTACCCGCATTATCACGCAACTGTCCGTTAGTGACAGATGTGAGCCTAATGCCGTTTGATGATATTGCATAGCTGATAGTTATATTCAAGAGAAACAGTACATTACCGCTTGTGTGCGCTGTGATGAAAGATGTCTCAGGCAGTCTCACTGTGAGAAGGGCTGAACTGATAGAAGAGAAGAAAAACTGACTATACTTCTCGATGTGCAGCTCAAGTATGTCCGTGTAAGCTGCTCCATAATAGCCTATGTCCCATGCAACAACACCGCCGTACAAAGCGGTTATCTTACCTTTGATTGCTGCAAAAGCAATATTTTGATCTGCTCCCTCGACGGTTGAAATAACGCCATAATTCAAAGAATCTGGAACAATGACCCACTCGTCTCGATATATTGTCACCTCTATACGCAAGAAATTGTCGTATTCATCATAAAACCACTCAGCTGGCTCCGGAGATCCTGCGTTGAAATAATCTGCCTCAGAGTAATAAGTATCAACATGATCGAAAACTTGCTGATAGTAGCCTTGATGCTCCTTGTTCTCAAATCTTCCTACTGCACGAACGCCCGATGTTACAGGTAGCACATTTTCTCCGATACCGGCCCACGCGTACGATGTCGAAGGAACATTCGTAGTTTGTATTATCTGGTAGAACTTGATAAGTGAATTCAGTATCGACAATCCGTTTGCGTTCTCAAGCGACCCTATACGGCCGTTTGCTATCGTGAAACCTCCGATAGATCCTGCATTGAGAGCTCCCTCGATTGTTGCCTTTCTGAATGTCACATCGCCTGTCGTTCCGTCTATCGACACATAAGGCACAAAGCTCGCATTCATGTAGTCTGTCGACTCTACACCTGAAATCGTTCCGCGCTGTGATATGAGCTTTCCACCCTTGAAAATGAATTCCGCAATGTTAGCGCTCTCTGCAAGAAGCAGACTTGTTGCTACACTCTGAAACGAAGCTCCGAAGTTCTCCCAATAGGTTGAATTATTCGTCGGATCCGTATTGGCCGGAATAGTGCCTGCGGTTGTCTTTGCCTTGTAGAAAACATAACTGCCTGCAGAACCTGTCCTGACTACATCGACCCTTGTTGCGGATCCCGTATAGTCTGCTGTTGAAGAGTTCCACTGACCGCGATACAAAAGAGAAGGACCAGCAGCGCCATTCGGTCCTGTTGCTCCTGTCTTTGCCTTTGAAAGTGACTGAGTTTTTGTAATGATCACTTCTGCACCGGATGCATTTCTAACCTTGATAGTGAATGTTATTGTAGCATTATCTGCCGTCATTGCGCTGTGATCAGCAAAGCGACGTATGTAAGTGCTCACCGTCGAAGCAGCCCCGGCTGTTATTCCTGTCGCAACAGCGGTAACGTCGAAAGTCCCCAGCCCTGTTCCGTAAGGCACTTGATTGACACCCGAAAAAACGACTATATCCGTTCCTGAAGCAATATAAGACGACACAGTTCCATCAGAGGCAGCAGGAAGAACGTGAGCTTCATTTGTCACGACAACGGTTAGTCCATCTGCTCCATCAGCTCCGTCGTTTCCATCAGCTCCCGGCTTCACTCCGTAGACTGTAATCATGTCTGTTGCGACTATATCGGAAGTTATCGAGCCTACACGAACATTGACCTTGTACTTGACGGGCATTGAACTTATATTCGCAGGAGGAACAAGATTATATCCGTAATTTATCGCATTCTGAACGCTCACATCGTTAACAAGCCACTCGTAGTAGAGAGTTCCGGGTATGTTGAAGACGTTGGCAAAAACGAACCATGCGCCTGTCTCTGCGAGCACACCGGCTGCTGTGTAGTTGAACACCTGCTTTGTTGGAACAAGTGTCACCGTCCCGCCTTGGCCCTTTGCAGAATAGACGGTCCAGAAGGTATTCTCCGCAGGAGCATTTCCTGCTGAAGGGGTTGCATTCTTGTAGACCCATGCCGAGCCGTTGTAAGTTACACTATCATTCTTATAGTAGATTGCTTCAGGATCATAGGCGCCTCTGAAGATCACCATACCACCCTCAATACCTCCGTCGTTCTGGATGATAGCTCCCTTGATGACAAGCTTTCCGTCTCCGTTGACATTCCACAGAAGAGCATCACCGAGGACCATCTCAGCGCTGTCAAGATCGAAGTAGCTATCTCCGTCACCAGATGAAGAGATCCTGCCTGTCTTGATATGTCTTCCGTTGATCGTTGTGAAGCCATAGGTCAGTGATATGAGCCTTGTTTGTAGCGCAGAATCTACCGAGCTAATGACACCGATCCAGAAGTGATAGTAATTTGCATCGCTCTCAACAGAAAGCTGCTCTGTACTGAAGAGGATAGATCCGCCGGTTCCAACCCTTTCAACCTTCGCATAGATGTAGTAAGCAGTAGCATCAAGTGGAAAAGTCACATCACCGTCTGTAATCTGCCATGAACGAGGCTCTGTCGGGTTGATAGTATAGTGAACGAGAGTTCCTCCTTTGTAGAGTATGCGGTTCTTGTTGCCACCGTAATTTGGCTGAAAAACAGTACCCACGAGGCCGAACTGCATCGACTTTGCACCAACAGAAAGCATTGTTGTCTCGATAGAAAGAGGCTTGATCTTGCCACTATAATAATACCCCTCAGGGTCGAATATCATATTGTACAGCTCTTGAGCAGCAAGCCAGTTACGCCGTGCTCGTGCCGGATCTCTGAGGTTGTTGATAGTGATTATCTTCCCATGATCAATAATGTCAGATATGATGCGATTGTAGACTGTTCTTGAGACAGTCATGTCCGATATAGTCAGACTATAAGAGTAGTCTTCCATCAGATCGCGGGTGAAGCCCTTGAGACGTATAAGAGCATCAACGTTCATGTCGGCATCCTGGATCGGAATAGAGTCGCCGGCCCAAAATATATTGGAAAGCACATCTGCACCGACTATTTTCTTCAAGAAATCGGGATCAATAGACAATGAATACTGAATTTTCGGCACGCAGTTCTGTGAAAGGTAGAGAGATCCGCTCTCTTGTAGCTTAAGTTCTGCTGTATCAATATAAGACTGCGGAAGAGCGATGTCGAGAATGACGTACTGATCACCTACGCCGATCTGAAACGCTTCTGAAGAGCTTGAAGGAAAAGTCATATCTCGCTCGTCAGTCTGCGAAATAATTACAAATGTCTTTGTATTATGATCATAAGAACTGAGGTCGAATTCATACCCTGCAAGGTTGCCGGTATTGAAATGAATCTTTGCCGAAACACCCGCAAGAAGATACTTTGTTGTGACTCCGTCGGCCTCTTTCTCGTTGAGATCGAAGTCCATTGTGTTGTCAACGAACTTCAATATAGTGTCACCAAGAGCGGAAACAACACCGATGCGGTTAGGATATATCTCTTCAAAGATCTTGACACCCTCCCAAACTCCGAACTTCGCTATCGAGGCAGAATCTTCGAGATAACTCTGCGATTTTGTAGCTCCTGCAAGGCAAAGCCTGTCAGCGCGATACTTGACTGTGATATTCTTTGTACCTCCATAGATCTTGAGCCTGTTGACGATATTAGAAGAGTTGACTTTTTCGCGTGTGAGGTCATAGACTCCCTTTCCTTTGCCATATTCGAAAGTATATTCGAAAGTCTTTCCTACTGTCTTGATGTTCAATGTCCTTACACCGTTTGAAGCTATCTCTATTTCAAACTCTTGATTGAACTTCTGACAGATATTCTGAAGCACAGCAAGGCAGTTGTCGGTCTCTCCGAATGTCTCTGTTATTGTCTCTGTCTCAACCGGATAAGTACCAAGTACCCACTTCGCAGGAAATACCCTATTTGCATTCAAAAGAAGCACATCAAGAAACATCTTCATATCTCCTGTGAGTGAGTTGCCCTTCAGGTCTGAGCCTGTAGTGTCGATGTTGATGTCATAGGTGACACGGCCAAGATCGTACTGCACACCTTCGAACTGAAGCGTGTAGATAAACCTGTTTTCAGAGAGCTTCTGCTCTTTTGCCGGAATATTGAGGGTGTAGTCCCTGCCGAGTACGGTTATCTTGTCACCGATACAGAAGACGATCTTTCTGCCTGAATCTACCGTGATGTCGACTATATCTGTATTGAGCAGCTCAACTGTCTGCTTCATGCTTGTGATAGCAGATCTTGTCGCTTTTGACTGAAGCGAATAAGTAGTGCCGTCAAGCCTTGTTACTGTTATATTTTGCTCCATATCAAAGTCGCATTAGAAGTTAAGGCTGTCACCTGATTGATGTTGCCTGTAATGACGATGTAATACACTCCGGCAGCACTATAAGTGTGTGTAGCCACTGTATCAGTACCCGATACATCCTCGGTTACTGCCGTATCGCCCCAATATATCGAGACCAGTTTCGGTGATGTCATTGTGATTGAGGCCTGTAAAGCTTCAGCTGTTGCTTCGAATTTCAAAACCCTCTTGACAGGCTCCGGCTCTCGAAGATTAAGAGTGAATGTGCCGACAAGTTGTCCGGGATCGAAGGCTTTTTCGATGTCTACCTGAGCATTGAGATACACCTCATAGACGAGAGGCTTAGTCGCTCCTGCATCAACGTGAAGCCTGACGGTTCTGCCCTTGTCAAAAAGATCGAGAAATCCGTTCACTTTTGTCATGAAGTTATCTTTTGTATCTGCCTTGATGAAGCATTCGAGCTTGATGTCCCTCGCCTCGTAGACGGTAGAAGCAAGGTCGGGAATTTCTCCATTATACTCAGCCCAACTGCGAGCAGCCGGTCGCTTTGGCTTCGGATTAGAAATAAGGCCGCTCGAAGCTGATATGAAGACTCCGTAAGTTGACTTAATATCTATATTATCAATGTAATAGTTCATAGTGATGTTGTTATAGCCCCTGCCCGCGCAAAGGATCTGTTTGACGTGATTTCATTATCTCAAGTATGTCATTGAGCTTTGTCAGATTAACATTGAAAGCGGTATTCTCCGCTATCTTGTTGAGTGATAAGAGCTGATTTCTCAATATCTGATTAGCTTCTACCTGATTGATACGCATTGCATTCGTTTGCCCTGCAAGTAGGCTCGCCTGTTCAGAAGTGATTCCCTTGACTGCTCCGGTGAGAGGATCTTCTTCTGCTGTGTCTTTGCCCCACAGGTCGAAGCCTGCAAGTTTCGCAGCATCCTGAGCTTGCTTCATGCCCTCATTGAACATCGCAGCAGCAGCAGGAACACCAGACATGAAGACCTTGAAGTCATCTATCCAGCTCTGATCTCCGTTCGCCCCGAAGCTGTTTTCCATGCCTGTTTGCAGGTTCTTGAAGAGCGCAGCAAACGCCTGCTGATATATCTTAGTCGAGAGCATATCTTCGAGTATCTTAGATATCTCAGTTGCCGCTTTCTTGGCTTCAGCAGGACCATAACCGAAGCCATTTCTGAACGACTCTTCAAGAATATCCTGTATAGACAGACCGAGTGAGCCGCCAATCTCTTTGATAGCTGCCCTCATCTCTTCCTGTGCTTTCTTCACTTGCTCCATCTGCTCGCGCGCGGATGCGAGAAGCTTCTTTGTTCCCTCATCGGTGATGTTGCCAGACTTCTCCATGAGCGTGAAGAATGTGAGCATGTCATCCGTTGACATTGTTGCAAAGTCCGATACAGACTTACCCATTGCTGAGAGTGCCTCTGTAACGGAGTCTTTGAGGTTGTTGAAAGCATTGATTTTTGCCTTATTGTCCGCATATCCCCCGAATATTCCTGCAGGATCAAGAAGAGCACCAAGTTTGCCAAGAAAAGTATTTTGCTTATTGAATGTTCCTATGCCTGTAATGTCATCAGCGAACTCCATATCCGGAGCCATGCCTTTAATGATGTCAATAAGCGAAAATTCGTAAGTACCCTTCTTTGTTCCGAAAAGTCTTCTTTTTGCCTCTCCTTCAGAAGAGAAAATTGAGTTTGTGTATAATGAATCAAGAGTCTCGTTAAGCTGAGTGTTGTACTTCGCAATGTTGCTCATTGAGTCGGACATGACAGAAGCATAGTCAGTGCCGAGGAAAATACTCTCGTTCTGCATCGCAAGGCGCTCAGCATATAAGCGATTGATCTCTGTCTCGAATGCCACCTGATTTGCAACATCGTTTGTGACTTTTTTCTGAGTGTTGATTGCTCTTGACTCTCTATCCTCGCGGATGCTCTTCAGGTAGTTGCCGACCGTGATTGCAAGGCTGATTATCGAAGAAGCCTTGTCAAATCCTGTTGCACTCTTTGAAGTTATTGTACCTATTGTTGAACCAAGCTGTGATATGAGGTTTCCTACTTTCTGCACAAATTCGTCCCCGGACTGCGAGAGCGCACTTCCGAATTGCTTTGCAGCATCAACGTACTTATTGAGTAGCTTCTCTTGTATCTGTCCTTTTCCTTCATCTGCTGCATTCTTGAGGTTCTTAATTATCTTCTCAAGCAGCTTGACATCAACGCCCTTTGCCTTGAGTTCATCAATGACGGATTGCGGAATCTCGATAGCGTTGATGACCTCACGGATCTTGTACAGCTCTTCTGTACTTGCTTCTGATATCGAGTGAAAGAACGGCAAAGCTTCCTTAACCTTTTGCATGAGATAACCCGAAGCATCATCCATTAGGCCGTCGAGTTTGTAGTCTTTCAGTACGCTATTTTGAAGCTCGTTGATGTCTTCTTTCCAGAGTCTTGCCAATTCCTTCTGCTTTGCTGTGATTTCTGCGGTATTTTTGCCGTTCATCAGCATGGTGAGTCTGTTATACTCATCCATGTAAGCCTTGTCTATATCACGCTTTTTCTCATCAAAACTGCGGTACTTGTCGAGTAGTGTTTCCAGAACCGCATTCTGACTCGCAGCAAACCGCGAATTTTCCGCATCTGTGAGCCTTCCGACAATCAGACGGTCATTTGTATTGAGGGTAGTAGAAGGCTTGAAATCTGAGGCTTTTTTGCCCGATTTAATCCATTCTTGTTTCGCTACCTCGTTTTGTGCCTGAAGAAGCTTCTCCTCATAGGCGCGGATTTCTTCGAGTTTCTGCTCGTGTTCGAGCCTGAGCTGTGCCATCTCCTTGTCAAAGCCGTCTTTCATCGCAGCGACAGCGGCCTCTCTTTCTTTGAGTGTTAATTCTCTGCGGAGAGTGCCCTGCTCTTGAAGCTGTTTCTTGAGCTCTTCGGCCGCTTTCTTCTTCTCGTCTTCCGTTTTCGTATCGGTAGGGTTCATCTTTTCGAGCAGTTTCTCTTGTGCCTTGATCTGTTTTCTCAGTTCAGTCCTCTCCTTGTCGGTAGCAGCATTTTTCAGCTTATCTTTCAGTTTGTTGATGTTTTGCTCAAGTGCTGCGATGCTTCCTGCAACGATGTTGTTCGATGATACACCTATATCTTCGAGAATGGCCTTCTCCTGAGCGGTGAATTCAGCAGCTTTCTTGAAGAGATCCATCCCGGCCTTTTCAAGATCTTCCTGCTCTTTCTTGATTTCTGCCTTTTTAGGGTTGTCAACCTCCCATGTTGTTACAGTACCGGTACGTGGATTGATATATGTCTTTTCCTTCTTGCCGGGAGTGGTCTCAAATTCGAGCTGTTTCTGAAGTGCCTCCTTGTACTTCTGTGCTGCAAGGTCAGCAGCTGCAAGAGCTTTTGCCTTCAATACAAGCGACTCAATGAACTTGTCTTTATTATCAATCAGCAGGTTCTCCGCATCCTTGACACTTCTGACAGAAGCACCGAGTTCTTCGAACTTCTCCTTATTGTCTTCTATGTACTTCTCTTTTGCCTTAAGATTGTTACCGAGCTTGTCCCACTCTGTCGAAAGCTGCTCTACTGCTGCGATTGACTTATAAGCATTATCTATTATCGACTCGTTGAAAGCCTTGAGCTCCTTTCGTGCTTCAGAAGATTTTGAAGATAGTTTTGAAAGAGCAACGATTATCGCTGTGATAGCAACCGAAAGACCGAGTGTCAAGGCTGCCATCAAAGCCGTTGCTGCTGCGGTAGTGATTCCGAGAGTCGTTGCTACTTTTAGGTTTGCAGCAGCCCACAGCTCTTTTGCTTTCGTCAGTACGACTATACTGAAGTAACTATCCTTGTTCAGTGTCTGAGCAACTTGCTGAAGTCCGATAGTGATTGCCATGAGAGACTGAACTTTGAGCATTATCTTGTTCAGATTCTCGTTCTCTCCAGCGAAGAGTCCTATTGCTCCCTGAGCAGCAGAAAAAGCTCCTGTGAGACCGGAAACCATTGAGACAACGCCCTGAAAACCTTTCTCATCGTTAGCAAGGACATTCGCCTGTGCCTGAGCATCACTCATTGCATCTGTCAACTCTCCGAGCCTTGTCTGAAGAGCCTGATATTCGGGAGTACCACGCTTTCCAGCCTGCTCCATTGCGATCAGGGCCTCACGAGCCTCACGGATCTGCGACCTGAAAGATTTAGTTTTCTCTTCAGTTTTTCCGAGCTCCGCTTCAAGCTGCTTAAGAGCGTTTTTCTCAGCGTTAAGTTCTGCTGTTAGTTGTGCTGACTCTCGTTTAAGATCTTTTTGAGAGATGCTTCCGTTAGGCAGCTTAGAGATCTCGATATTTAGGTTTGCGATTTCAGTCTCAAGCTTTGCGATAACCTCCTTTTGAATACGGATATTATCTGCTGTAACCTTGAAAGCATCGTCGATCTTCTCTCCTTCAGCAACAACGGCCTTTGAGAAGCCCTTGACACGTTTTTCAGACTCATCGACAGCCTTGTTGAAATTCTTATTGTTGAAATAGACATCAAAGTCTAATGATCCGTCATCTATATTCATATTACATCATGCTGTTAATATACTTCATTATGCTCTCTGCATTTTCCTCACACAGTTCAACATCCTCTTTTTTCGCGTCATAATCGTACGAAGGTTGATCTATAAGAAACCTTTGCACAATAGACCATGCGATGCCGTGGTGCAGGTAGTCCCATGTCCAACCGAGATGCTGGCAGATTGCCCCCCTTCGGCCGAAAGGTGAGTTCAACCCTTTTTGTTTTCCTCTACCCGAATCGGCATCGTCGTCCTGTTTGCGGACATCAATCGAATAGAGTTCGTAAAATCCCCTAAATTCTGCATTAGTGCAATGCCCTGAACAATGCTATGCAACTTTGAAGGCTTGACATTTTTGAAGAAAAGGTCTGTCAGCTCTGTGAGCCTTGCTTCATCGTACTCATACCTTACTCGTGAGCCTACCTGATTAGCGAGAATGTAATCCTCTCCCAAGACGGCAAGTGCTATGATCTTCGCAAGTCTGCGAGCGTGTTTCTTTGCGTACTTTCGAGCGACAGGAAGCGCACTTTCAGGTGATATTACTTCGCCCTCGTCAATGTCAAGATCGAGCTGCTCTGCTGCGAGCAGATCCAATACTGCAAGAGTAGGCTCCTGAACACGGAACTTAAGGTTTTCGACCTTTCGTTCACGTCTGCGGAATAGTCCGAGAAGACCATGCCTGCGCACGCGCGTAGTGCAAAGAACCTCAAAGGAAAAGCCCTTACCAATTAGCGCATTCAACTCATTGCGCTCTAACTCAATATCTTTGCTCTTTTTCATCTTCATTAATTAGAAAAAAGCCCCGAAAAGACATGCAATCCGGGGCTTTCGGGTTAAGTAAATCCGTTATCTCAGTCCTTATGCTCCGGCTTGAGTTACAGCGACTATTGCTGTCTTGCCATCCGCAACTATTGTCACGTTAGCAGTACGAGACTCACTGTTGGTGTTAGCAGATACCTTGACGGTCACTACTTTCAATGCGCGTGTAACGGTGAGCCATTCAGCTGACGAAGGAGCAGCAGCATAAGTCACATTTCCGGTTGATGTTGCTGTGATAGTCTTACCTGTCGAGTCAGCAGCAGCAGTAAATGAGAGTGAAGTAGGAGATACCTCAAGGGTCGGAGCAGGGTACGACTTGATAGCTTTTTTGCCTGTCGGAACGGCCTGAGGTGTAACGGTGAAATCAACAAGGAAAATGCCTTTTGCAGACATATCCGCATTGATGACAGCCTCGATATCGCCGTTAGGAATATCGACCCATAGACCCTGCTCGGATTCTACTCTGATAGCCTTTGCGGTAACAACTTCGTCGCCGTTGAAGCCCCATGCACCTGAGACATCTTTCTCTCCACCTACATAGGCGGTCAAAAGGTCAACATCGGGGTCCATGATGGAAAATGTGAGTACAGGCATTTTCTTCGCTTTCTTGCGAACTTCGGGAGCACTCTTGCCCTCCTCAAAATGCTCTGTCACGTCAGCAGTAGCCTGATTCAGCTTGCAGGTGTCCTTGTATGTCTTGCCGATCTTCGCCATAGACACAGGCATATCACCAGAAGACTCAACAGCTCCTACTTTGATTTGTGAAAGTCCTAATGTAATCATGATGTAATGTATTGATATTAATGAATATACCAGTTAATGCGTATGTTGACAAAGTGTTGCGAGATCTCAGGCTCTGCGAGAGTGACCTGATTTGTCACGACAAGTGCCAACCCTTCAATTTTTGCAGTACGAAGAATTGTCATTACAATCTCTGAAAGTTCCTTGAGCCTTGTCCTGTTAGTCTTCTTCTGCTGTGTATTATTAATCGAGATCGTCATATCTGGAACGTGAATATTGACATTTGACGTACCGAGCTGCGGTAGTGACTCTTGCGAGAGATCTATCGTATTAACGACGATATCCTCCTTTTCAGAGTTGTCCGGCCGGCCGTCATCGCCTGTGTATATCCCTCCTGAAAGTGTTGCAGAAAGCTCATTATTAGCCTTCAGCAGCTTGAAGAGAATAGTATCTGTATCAATAGTCAGCTTCATTGTTCTGTTAATGCTCGATTAATGTTTTGTTTCAATTCTTCAACCATCCGGGGCAGCTCCTGCTTTGCAAGTGTCTCAGCAGACGCGAGCACATCACGGCCTTTTGCTTCGAGATGTATCGCGTAATTCATTCCTGCTGTCACTACGAGTGCAATCCCCTCTGTGTACTTCGCACCTACCTTCTTCGCAAGCGCAAGACCTGTGCTGGCTCCCTGACCTCCTTCTTTGACCTGAATGTAGGACTCGCTAACGGCAACACCGTTGTTGAATACTACATAGCCGATCGAAGATCGAAGGTTTCCTGTCTGATCTGTAAAGCCTACCTCTGCCGGTATCTCGCGAGCGTACTTGACACACATCTCACCGAGATATTGCAAACGCTTTATCTGTGCTCTTTCGATAGCATCAATGAAGCGATCAAAGCGGCTTTTTACGGTATCCTGACGGAATCTTGGTGTTATAGCCATAGTCGTGTATTAAGTTGTCCAGGTGAAAACTTCAGACATTTGCCTACGATACGGACAGGTCCTTGCTCTGAGCCGACAACCGATTCCGTCTTGCTCTCCGAGATAAGAACTTCCGTTCCTTCAGTTATTTTCTCAGCTCCTTTCGGCATGTAGACAACAGAAGAGAAGACAATAGCCTTGCCGTCAGTCCCTATGATCTGCCTCCCTGCTCCGTTTGTTTCCTCACGGCCTTTGCAGTGAAGCTTCCAGATAGGACCTGTCATCTCCCAGTTGCCTTCGTCGTTTTGAAACGACTCGCCTCCGAGATATTTGACATACACATAATGTGGATATTGTTCTACCATACGTTACTGCAATTGTGAACACGTGGTCCGAGAATGTTAGGTTTGCCAAGCTCCTTGCAAAGACTCTTGTACCACAACTTCAGAGCATCCATGTTCCACGATACCGAATAGCCTCCTTCAGAGACATTCGCAACGGGAAGAATAGCTGAGAACGAAGTGTACATTGCATTCTTGCAAGCAGTCACATTGAGAGAACCCTCCAATTCAGGATGATCGAGCATTATAATGTCGATATCCGACTCAGATACGTTGAACCGGCCGAGTGTCGCTGTGAGATATTCCTTGTTAGTAGTGATTGCCATGACGGTTGAAGAGTTAAGGGAGGCCATCTTTCAACAGCCTCCCGATTACTTACTTGTTCCAGGTTGTATTGTTAGTCTGCATCAGCACGGAACGACCTGCGAGGTTCCATGCAGGGAACAGATTGGCAATACCTTGAGTAACCTCCTTCACCGGCTCTTCAAGGCTGTACTTCTTGATCATTGTATGACCGTTCATCACCTTGAGAGCTACTGAGTTCTGAAGACTCATGTCGACAGGGCGTTTCCAGTGAGTTTTTCCCAAAATTTTTGATTCAGAGAAAAGAACTACATCATCCTCGAAAGGATTGCCGGTTGTACGGGTTCCGTCAGCAAGCTCTATTGTGATGTCCTGATCAATGACAACGATCTGAAGGCCGTTCAGCTTCACGGTACGAGCCATGAGCGAGTTAACATCCTGCAATGAAGGCAGTGTAGGAAGGTTCAAGGCGTTAGCAGCAAATGAAGCAGTCATCTTGATGACCTCTTCAGTAGCAACAAGCTTTTCAAGAGTGTTCGGATTCATGAAAGCAAACTTGTAACTTGCTCCGATAGCCTTACCAGCAGCGATAGCAGCAGGGAAGTCCTTTGTGATCGGTTTTGCGGTCGCAACGGTAGCCCAACTAACGGTAACGCCTTTCTTCTGATCAGAAGGTATCTGATAGTCTACATTGTACTCAGTAACAACTCCAGCGTTATTAGCGTTAGTGAAAGCTACTTTTCCAAGAGATATTTGCTTCAAAGCAATCCACTCAGCACGAGCAGCAACGCCAGTCCAGCAGTAACCTGTGTCCTCAGCCCAAAAGTCGACAATGGCTTTCAAATCAGGGTTGTTGGATGCCATCGCAATGAGTATCTCGTACTCTGTGATTTCATCCTCAAGTTTCTCACGAGAAACAGCAATTTTCGGGATCTCTCCCTGAATTCTGTTAATTGCCTCGCGGGTCTTGCGAGGTATAGTCGCGCCGCGCGCAACAAGATCGGCGGCTATCTTCAAGCCGGCCTGTCCTTCGAGCATCTTCCATGTAAGGAAAGGTGTCTCGGTAAGCGGGAAAAGGGTCGGATAATAGAAAGGCTTCAGGTCGTAAGTGTTAATTACTGCCTGCATGTCTTTCTCATTCAACCCGTGTATTAGTGTTTTTTGCATTTTCGTACAGTTTTAGGGAATTATAGATACTTGATCATAGATAACTGTGCCTTGATAGCAGCAGTCACGGCAGGGCTAATACTTTCACGTATTACGGCGATAAGCCAAGCATCAACGAACAGGTTGTCTCCTGTCTCTACATCGTAAGAGCTTCCTACGATAGCGACAGCATTAGCCTGTTTTGCAATAGTGTCAGCAACGGCGAAGGTCTTGACGGTAGTTCCGTTAAGAGTAGTCACAACCTTAAGGACCTCATTATCAGCAAGGGCTTTGCCATTTGCTGAGCCGATTGTAATTGTATCATAGCCGTCGTTTCCGCGGTCTATGTTAGTGATCAGCTTTCCGGTCATCGGATCTGCTCCGGTTCCTGCAACGTGATCTCCAACGGCAAGAAGGTGACCTTTGTCTACCTTGAATGTAGTTGCATCAGTAGCAGAGATAGCTCCCTGCACAACGGCTGTATGTTCAACAGCAGCGTTGGTGGTAACCGTAACAAGAATAACCTTTGCACCAACCGCTAATGCAGTAAGGTTTGCAGAGATTGTCAGTACATCCTTGTCTGCATTGGTTGTCTTGTCGATAGCGGATATTGTTGCAGCAGCTGTGGCAGCTTCGTCAGCGATTTTGTCGCCTACTTTGAAGTGATGCCCTTTCGCAAGCTCAAGAGAAGTGCCTGAGCTGTATTCAGTAACGACCTTGCCGGTTTTCACAACCTTGTATAGTCCATTACTGCCTAAGCAGATAGGTGTTCCTTCGAGCAATGCGCTACCTCCGAGATCTGCTGTCGAGACAGTCACACCTCCGGGGATGTCCGCAATACGGTGCAGTATAGGCTTAACTATACGGCTATCAGATTTGCGTTCGATTTTAAGCATTGACATGATAGTAATTGATTTTTAAGTGTTTAACTTTTAGATTTCTTTGCCGGTTAAGGCTGTCTCAGGCTTCGACTTTGCTTCTATGTACTGAGATACAGCACTCGAAACGCCGTCTTTGTTAAGGCCGCCCATGAGCGGCTTTGTGTGCCCTGCGAGACCCTTGTCGGCGAGTTCCTGATTAAAAGCAGTGATGTCGCTCTCTACTTCTGTCAAGTATTCAGTGAAAGCTTCGTCTGTATCAAAGTTCATACGCTTGAAGTCCTTAAGCTTTTGCGCTGCGAAGGACTCTGGTAGGTTCTTGTCTTTGAACTTTGTCTGAAGCTGTTGAAGCCTTGTCTCGGTAGTTTTTTCGCCTTTGAAGGACAGCATTTCTTTCTGAAGTGGTTCTACTGCTGCCTTGACAGCGTTTGCCACGATAGTAGCGATGTCAGTAGGATCTTGTTTCTTGTTAGGATCCTGATCTTTGCCGGGGTCTGGATCTTTCTTCTCAACAAATTCGTACTTCTTCTTCAGGTTGCCTTCGTAGGTCTTATTTGCATCGGACACCTCTTTGTCCACATCTTTGCGGTAGTCTGTGACGAATTCATTGACCTTTTCAGGGGTCAATTTGTCTACCAATGCGCCCGCTTCTGTTTCATCTGCGACCTGTAACGATAGCGCCTGTGCCAATCGTGCCAGTCCGTCCTTACGCACGCCTGAAAACTTTGCTATCAGTAATGCGAGAATTTTGTCTTTCATGTGTTCAATTTTTACTTGTTAATAATCAGCTCGAACAAATATAATGTATCAGCGTGATACATCTATTGTATAATCAAAAAGTTATGCGATAGTTATTCATGTCACAGAGCATGAGGATGTCAAGTTTTTTCATAAAAGTGTACAATTATTAAAATAATTACTACATTTGTATTACAGTAATACATATTCAAACAATTTAAACCGCAACATTATGAAATCTAAAGATCCTATGTCGTTAACCTTTTTGGTTATTTTCATTCTGATAGCGCTTGTTGCGCTTGTCAGTGCAATCTTCTTCGGTGCTACGCATCAGTACCTCACAGCAGGACTATGCTGCATTTTCTCTTTCGTGCTATATAAGGACATAAAACACAAGGAAGCATGAGAGCAATATATGAGAACTGTGTCCTCTGCGATAAGCAGACAGAGGTTCTGAAAAGCACACCGATAGAACTAAGATACAACTATGTCGAGAACGCAGGACAGCTTTGCCCTGAGTGCATGACTGAAGTTAACAATCAACATGATCATGAAAACGAATGAAACACCTTTCAAGTGTCCTTACAATGATCACTCCTGCCTGTATGTCAATACTTGCGGAATGAGTGTCGATAAGAGCTGCAAGGAGTGTGAGCGATACCGGCCTCAAGAAACGAAGCAAAGAGGCAAATCAAGTCTTGTTGCAAAGAGATCCCTGCTTGTCCTGTTTATTGTCGTCTGTACCGCAACCGTGACAGGTTCACTGAAGCAACATTCAACACCTGAAGAAACTTACCGTTGGGATTGCGTGTACTGGGCCATTGCAGCAGTTGAGAGCAACTTCAATCACATGGCTATCGGTTCAAAGGGTGACGGAGGTATCATTCAGATAATGCCCGAAGGCTCTGGAGGTTATCTTGATGAAGCGAACAGACTTCTGAGAGAAAGGAGATATACGGACAAAGACCGTTTTTGCCCGGTAAAATCGAGAGAAATATGGGAGGTAGTAATGAAGTACCGCAACCCTGACAAAAGTCTCTCAAAAGCGATTAAACTGCACAATCCAGGTGCAGGAAAATTGTACTCAAAGAGAGTGCAGCAGAAATATGAAGAATTTACATTAAAACTAACTAACAAATAATATTTATGACACAAGTAAAACAATGCTGCAAGTGCGGCACATTAAAACCGATTGAAGATTTCAGCAAGTCGTATAAGCACACTTGCAAGGAGTGTGTTGCTGTTATGGCACGAGAATCAAGAGCCCACAAAAAGGAAATCAAAGACATGATTGAAGAGATTTATCCGCTTCTACCCACTCCAGACTTGAGTTATAAGTTACCACCTATCGACTGGGAACAGCGAAGATTTGAAGCAGCTAAGGCGGCGATGCAAGGGATGTTAGCCGCGGATTGCTTTGGAAAAGACTTTATTATACAAGGTAGTTATGGTCATAAGGCAAAGCATTATGATTGTAGACTTATTGCTAATTTGGCAATAGATGTGTCTGACGAACTTATCAACCAACTCAAAAACACCCCTGTGAAATGAGAAACATTGGAATAGACCACAAAATATTGCAGCAATGAAATCAGACACTATCTATCATCTTGAGATCATGGGCGAGAACCAGCATCGTTATTACGGCTCAATTTCCGCGATATACGAAGACTTCGACTCTTCTGTGCTCAAAGTATCAAGGCGCACCCTATACAACTTCAGAATCGACGAAAACAGGCCTTATCAAAATAAGGTCTGCATAATAAGAAAAGGGACAATCAATAGAAAAAAACAAACAAAACAATGAAAAAGACATTATTACTCATTCTTATCGCTGTGATGACATGTACTTTCACAGCATCAAGCGCACAGGTTAGAATGTATCCTCGTGCTTCTCTTGACTATCTCACTTACTACAAGATGAAAGTCGTTCAACCGATGCCTCCTTCTTCCGGCTATGATGAACTTGCAATCATTATGAATTACGGCAATATACGCACCCGGGTAGGTTGTAGTGTAGATATCGGAAAGAGGATCTCACTCAATACCGAACAGGTGATGTACCTTCAAAGCAACAATCTTGTCTCTTATTCTCCAGTACAGGGAGAATGGACTGTCGGGATCTCCCTCAAGATCTCGCAGAAGATCAAAATAGGATATGAGCACCTTTGCATTCACCCTCTCAAAACAGACGGCCGGATCTTCAATCAAGTCTACGGAGGTGGTGACTATTTTTCAATCAGTTACGGATATTAAGAAGAAAAACGACTAACTTCACATCATAATAATATCAAAGATGAAAGACATTGAAATTGACAAAGGATTTGAGCACTATAGGCCATACACCTCAAAATGCGGTGTATGTAAGCACTTTGACAGTGTTAAATTATCGTGTGAAGCCTATCCAGAAGGAATACCAAAGCGTTTTCTTTCTGGTGAAAAAGTGCATTTGACAGTACAAAGGGATCAGACAGGAACTAAGGTCTTTATAGAGAAGTCCTGATCTTTGTATATTCAATACCATTTTCAGAGCAGAAGCGTTTCCAGATTGTATGATAGTGAAGCACTTCTGCTCTTTGTATTGCAATATCTTGATGTTTATAACTGCTTTTATTTATAACGCTTGTGAACTCAGATCTCACACTCTCCTCAATTTTCCGATACTTATTTATTGCATCTTCTGTCGTCATTTTCCAACCTGCTGCCGGTCGCTTCATTACAAAAGTGAAGACAGGACCAACGGCCCTGATTTCTGCACTATTGTATCTTATTCCGATAGCAACATCGTTGATACTGAAAGAAGAGCCTATGCGACCTATAGTGCCTTCAGGGTTGCTCCATCCACGAGGATGATTGTGAGTGAAGATGTTATTATTCAAATTTTTAAGTTCATCATCGGTAAATGACACACTTGTAGCAGCTCCACGCTTTCTAAAGATTTCATTTCCGTCCTTATCAAAGACAATAGCCGTTTCAAAACTCTTGTTCTTCGCGATTGCAGACTCTTCTTTGACTATCTTCGTGTATATAGTTTCAGATTTCTGTTTAGTGATTTGCTCACTTGGCTGCGCTATTACCGGCTTCACTATCTGCATCGCACTTGTGTCAAACTTCAACCCACCGTCAATATTACCTCCCTTGAAGTTGTCTTTGATGAAATACGGCTGAGAAGCCCAGTTTTTTGACCTTTCAGCATTCTCCTGGATCCATGCCTTGAAGTTGTCAGGCACATCGGCAACAGTGTTCTTTGAGGCGAATTTCTGATATTCCTTGCCATTGAGTGCTGACTTGAGATCGGCAAGCTCGTCATCGTTGAACTCCTTTCTGTCCTGAAGGATAGGAACGACCATACACCTGCATTGGGGGTGCCAGCCTTTAAAGGTGAAACTCTTCGGGTACTTGCCGGCAAGCTTGTCACAGATGTCCTTGAAAGGCTCTCCGTTCAAAGTGTGATTGTTCGAAAGCTTGACCTCATAGCCGACAACAAAGTCGAGCTGCTGCCATCTGAGCTGATCAGATGTCTTGTAAGCCATATTGATCTCGGATCTCGTCAACCGCATCGCATTCTTATGACTCGACCTGTAGACTCCCTGCCCCGGATGAAGTGCTTTTGCGGCTTTTGACAGATGAAGATTGCCTCGCTTGTCTCTTACCCTTCTGAAGAGATTATCAGGGTCTGTAAGGTACTTTTTCAGCTCTCTTGACAGCTGTGCTGCGGATGTTCCCTCACCAAGAGCAACATCAATGCCGAGCTCCATTGTCGTTTTGAGTTGACCTGTGTACTTCCAGACTCGTTTCGAGATGTCAAGACCTCCTATCTTTCTGCTCTGAAATGATTTCAGTGCTTCGAGATTGCGGTTCTGATACTTCTCAAGTCTGCTCTTCGGAATCTTTGAAGTGTTGAGAATAGTTGCAAGGAACTCATCATTCTTCTTGCAGGCATAGAGCCATTGATCACGAGTGCCCTTTGAGATAACAGCCTCCATCTTTGCAGCAAGGTTGTTGACGATATGCTGAACGGATGCCTGTGTCTGAGGGAAGTCTGAGAACGAAAAAGGCTTGTCAGGGTCTATATTGTTCAGTCTTGATGCTATGACGGCAAACTCCGCAACGGCCTTGCTGTAGAGTGCATCAATAGCTTGCACATAGCTTTCAGTCTTCTTGTAAGCTCGTGCGTCAAATCCCTGTACAGAGAAGCCTTCTTTCGTTTCTTTCTTAGCCATTTTTCACTCTTTTCCAGATGCAAGGTTTTGGGTTGCTAATGACCTGTATCATCCTGACATGAGGTTCCTTGCACATTCCGTGATCTATCATGTTGCTGTAAGGCTCGATGAATACACAACCCTCACAGGTCACATATTCAGGGAGTCTTTCGATTACTGCCGGTTGTTGTTTCTTTGCCATCTCTATACATCTGTCGGTTCGTTGAAACTGAAACTGTTCGCTTGTCTGTTCTCTTCCTGCATCTGCAAGAAGTCGGCCTCTGGATCCTGTGAAAGTCCCGCAAGTTCTGCCGAGAGCTTCTGAGAGATAAGAGGCTTGTTTCCGTTCGCTGTTGTCCACTTCTGTATCTGAGCAAGCTCGTCGTTAAGCATGTAAGGAACGATTTCAGGCTCAACCTGAAGATTATCTGCTGCTTCCTCAAGGTTGGTGTTGAACTTGCCTACAAACGCCTTGATGATGTTGACTCTTCGCTGCATGTACTCGTCAAGCACCTCTCTGTGATCCTCTACTTTGAGGTGTGCATCCATGAAGAGCAACTGAAGGGCGATGCCGGAAATAGCGCCAAGACCCTTGACTGAATCGAATGAGATGTCAGGTGTCTGAGTAATCGTGTAGATCATCTTGAGCAGCGTTTCTATCTCAAGCTTGACCGATTCCGGAGCACTCTGCCATGACAGATAATTAGCTGAAGCATCTTCACCCTCAAGCTGAAGAATTGCTCCTGCCTCTCCTTTCTTTGCAAAGCCGGTCAGCTCACCTTTGACAACAATCTTAGGCGAAGCGTGATAGTCGTTTGTGTCTGCGAAGTTTGAGAGAAGCTTCTCAAGACGATCAATAAGGTTTTGCACGTCGGCCCACTCTACTTGCGCCTGTTTTCCGTACACAACAGGGATCTTCTTAATCGCAAGGTCTTTCGGGTAGCCTTCAAGAAGCTCAAAGCCGTTGACTGAGAGGTTCCACAAAAAGTGCTTTTCACTTGTGTAGGTCTCAAAGAAAGTGACATCCTTTTCTGCAACCTTCTTGACAAATTCACGAGAAAAAGCGATCATGTCACCCGTCTCGTCAAAGTAAGGATATAGCTTGTCATGTGTAGAATCAAAGATTGCACAGCGCAGCTTGAACTTGCTGTCAAAGCCGTAGGTGTTGTTCTTGTTCTCGACTGCATACCAGAGTTCAGCAACCTCTGTTGTTCCGAATAGGGTCCTGCAAACCCTTCTGTTGTGTGACTTCTCTTTGATGTCATAGAGCACTCTCTTGACAGCTTTCAAAACTGCTTTCTCTTTTTCGTCGGCTGCTTCTGCCTTGAGGTTGACAGGATTTCCGGAAGCAAAAGAAACGGCCCGGTTGCGTATAAGCTTCTGTAATGCAATAGCTACGCGTGCAACCTTTTCCCTTGTGAGATTCTTTGTCGTCTCTTCTGTCGGGTCTGTAATGTTGACAAGTTCGCATTTATTCGGATCACTTGGGTCTACTTTGACCCACTTGTCTGGCCTGAAACGTGTGTCCATGACCTTATGTTTGAGCGGATCAAGCTCATGCGTTGCGGCTTCAAGTACAGAACTGTCAGTCTTGCTTTGCGACTTGAGCTCGTTGATAACTTTGCGGAAGTCTGGCTCTGCCTCGTTCCCTGCTAATGCGGTTAGTAATTCTTTTGTGTTCATATTTCAAAATGTATTAGTCTGATACTTTGTAAATGCTAAAAAAAGCCTGTCAGGTCCTGATTGACTCCTGACTTACCTCTCTGCTCTACTGTCCCGGTTGTTGCATCTTCAGCATCGTCGTGCTCGTTAGTGCCTACCTTCATGTAGTTTGACATAGAGTTATAATATTCGGGCCATCTTTGCTGCCATCCTTTTGGGAAAAAGACGACATTTTGTACCGCTGCGGAGTGAGTGAAGATCCTGACGGCCTTGTTAAGAGACTGAAAGAACCACTTGAAGCGTGTCCTGTTGTTACCCATCTCCCTGCAAATCCTCTCAACGGCCCTTGCAAAACTACGGCCTCCGTTGTTCGACTCTATGACGGCTTTCTGTGTTCCGTGTTTTGTGAGCATCTCGGCCGTCTTTGTCTCGGTGTATTCCATCGGCTTTTGTGTGTAGAGTATATCTTCAACGAAGTTGCCAAGCTCCGTCTCGGTGTAGAATATCGCACACAGATAGTCGTCGCCTGTATCTGCGGTGTCTATATATGCCTTCTTGACTGCTTTTGAGCTGAACGGAATGACTTCATACTCCCTGAAGCCGCTCTCGTACATCAACCCTTCGAGTGGCTTAGGATCCTGCTGATAGAGAGATTCAAAAACATGAGAGTTTCTCTTTCTAACCGCTTCAAGCTTCTCAAGGTTGTGACGTTCCGACCATAGAGCCTCACCCTCTTCGCGAGGATCATACTCTGTTTGTGCTCCTACCTTGATAGCCTTGTATATCACAACAACCCATCCGTTAGGATTTGTTACAGGATCGTAGATTCCTTGTTGCTCAAGAAGTCTTCCTGCAAGGTCTTTCTCATGCCATCTGGTAAATACGATGAGCTGTTGCGAGTCGTTGTGAAGACGTGTCTCTGCAACAGTATCATACCAATCTTCAATTGACTCCCTGACAGTCGGTGACCATGCTGATTTTGCATCCTTGTAGATATCATCCAAAATAAGCATGTCAACCGGCTCACCTGTCAATGCTCCTCCAACGCCTACTGTCTTAAATCCTCCCCGGTGTCCAACTATCTCGCACTCGTCTGCATTACGCAGCCATGACCCTGCAACAGTGGTCACGTTTGAGGCATTAAGGCATGTTCCTGGGAATATCTCGTGATATTCGGGTGTATCTATCACCCTCTGTATTTCGCGGTTAAATTTGCGGGCTTTTGGGGCAGAATATGATATAATTGCAACCTTCTTGTCAGGATCTTTGCCAAGAACAAAAGGAGGAAGCCTTCTTGTAGATCCTTCGGAGTTGTGTGTTGGAATAAGTGTTTCACCAACTAAGTAGATTCCGCCCTCAACTTCGATGCAGTTGCCCTGCTCCGGGTTCTGCGCCTTGACGATTGAAACAATGCCCCTTCTCCTTATAGCCGGACTTATGTTGACAGATTGCTTTCTTTTCAGAGCGCAAGGAATCTCAAAGCCGGGATTGAAAGATACCTGAAAAACGATGTTCTTTCCATTGATGCCCGATGTTGACATTATCGGCTCAAACTCGCAAGAAGTAACTCTGCAACCAAGTGAAAGGACAAGCCTTTTTACATCATCAATAAGTCTTCTGTTTATGTTTGAAAAGGTAACACGACCATTCTTGTGATAGATATATCCGTCAGTGTCAATCAGTCCTGCAAGCAATTCAAGCCTTTGTTGAACAGATGAAGTGAAATAAGCTTCTGGAATGTGCTTGTTATTCAACAATCCGACTGCTTTTAATTGGCTCTGCAAGCTATAAAAGCAAGTCCTGACGGCTCCTGTTGTTTTGTGTACAAGAACGGCCCCCTTGTTATAACCAATGCATTCGATCTTGTCAATATGAGCAGTATCGTCTTTGTGGTGCGTTATGCAACCACTTACAGATGTTCCGTCGCCAAGCCATGCACCAAGAACATAAGGATGAATCGGCAGATCTGCATCAGGAAGTTGAATCTGAACATTTGCATCAACTTGGAACCGATATCTGTGACCTCTTTTGCCTTCCGTACCGGAAGCAAGCTTCTGCGAAAAAAGATACTTTGTTTCCAGCCTTCTTTCTGCTGCATAACTCCTGTCGTAAACAACCCATTCATGCTTGCCATGACATTGAATCACTGCGCCGTCAGAGAATGTCACATAGTATTCAGACATCACCTTCTCTGACACCCAAAGCACCTTCACCGGCTGTCCATTGCGTCCAAACACATAGTCACCAACCTTAAGATCTCCATGTCTAACAAAGCCATTTGGCGTTAAAACAGGAGTGCTGTCGCTGATTTCTTTTCCATGCTGCGGTGGCATGAAGACCATGAGCTTCTTGATTTTGCCATCCGCAAACTCGGTCAGCTTTTCATAATATCTTTTGTGGAACTCAGCCGGATCAAAAGACGGCATCGTGGCAATCGTAAATGACAAAAGGCTGGACCTGCTTTCGCGGATCAGCCGTTCACGCAACAGCTCTATATATGCGAGTTTGTCACTACGATTCATAAACATTACTTTTTCTTCAGCTTGTCTTCAAGTGCCTTAATCCTATTGTCGAGCTCTTCATCCGATAGCGAAGCAAAAAGCTCTTTGCCGTCTTTTCCTGTCAGCTCATTAGTCTGATAATTCTTGTACTCTCCGCCTGTCTTGTTTGTGAGGACAAACTGAACTGACATAGGATTCGGCTGAAAATGCTTTTTGATTGTCACTTGCTCTTTAATCTCTGGCTTACCGTCCTTTCCGTTGACGAACACAGTCTTCTTCTCGTCAGCTTCATATCCGTTAACCAGTTTGCGAAGCGAGTTCTTGGCCTCTCTTACGATAATCTCGTCGAACTGTTCCCGCGCGCGCGTAACCGCTTCTTTAAATTCTTCATTATCCCTTTGCCACTTATAGAAGCATTCCTCTGATATTCCGACCTTTGCGCAAATTTCGGCTATCGTAAAAGTGTCTTGCCGTATAAGGTCGGTTATTCTCTTGACTATCCTCTTGTTGTACTTTGCCATGACATTACTCTTTTAACTCGCATTTAAACCCTCTATCCTGAAGCTCTGAGAACAACAGAGACAGCTTTGTCACATCACCACACTCGACAATAAGCCTCGTAGAGATTGACTTTTTCGTTTCCGGCTCGTCTGGCTCCGGCTCTTCGTCAAAGTCGGGTATTCCCCAATCTTCGGGCTCAACTTCCCATTTTTCTGATATCTCCTTGATTGCCTCTTGGTCCCACTCAAGATTTGCCTTTGATGTTGCGTTATCGGCAATCGCAAGTTCTCTTCCTTGCTTCGAATCGATGTCAATGTCAGTTCTCTTGACTGCTACAAGCTTTGTTCCGTCTGTTTCAACGATAATCACATCCTGAAGTCCGATTGACGCGGCTGTCTCGACTGACTTATTGCCTCCGATAATCCTATTATTGCAGTCAAGTAGAATGCTTCTTCCTGCTCCAAACTCGCGGAAAGACTTTTCCATCAAATGCTGACCGAATTCGGTACCCTTGTTCGCATTCAGGTTGTCCGGTATGAGATTTTCAATTTTTGTTTCGATTGTTTTTGCCATAAGCGTGATTGATTGCGGTTTTTCGGCACTATTGCCAGAGTTGAACAAAAATAAAAAAACCTGTATCAGTGTAATACAGGTTTAATCAAAAGTTATCAATTAGTTATGCCTAATCTGGTGGATCTTGCTTTTTATTTTTGATGCTTTCAACTGTTTTGTTCCAAATCTCCGCCACTTCGGAGCAGTATTCGTTAATAAGCCTCATGCTATCATCCTTTGTTTTACCGGACATAAAACGCCGTTTAAGGTTCTCAAAATGATACACCCTTCTGCCGTTGATATCTGCCATCGGAGGAAGGTCGAGAGACAGCTTTTTGAGGTACTCCATAACCGGAATTGATGTCTTAACGCCGTCCTTCTCGACTGTGTAGGTAGCATGTTTTTTATGCCTTGAAGTCCAATCGTTGGCCGGTTCAGGTTCTGGTTCAGGAAACGAATGGTTCAGAACGTCAATCTGCGTTTGTTCTTCCATTTCTTTGATTTCTCTTTTTTGCTCTTCTGTTATCATAATGTTATTGATTAAAAATGTTATAGTCTCGGTCAACATTGCAGGAAGCATCTGGAAAAACAAAAAATTGTTTTCTGATTGAATCTTTCCAGTACACTTTTGAAGGAAAATGTGCAAGCAGGTTAACAACCGCAAGGTTAAAGCTCCTAAGCCTTTCATAAAAAGCCCTGTCAACCTTCTGACCTGACATTAGTCCGATCTTGTATAAATCACAATAGCCACGTGTTAAATAAATCATTTCAAGGCTACTATCGAAGTCAATTATTGGCTCAATACTTGCAAACGTCTTGAATCCTGCATCGTGCAGCTTTTTCATTGCCTCGATACGTTCCTGGTTGGTTGATGCGCCCGGTTCAAGTGCATCATGACCGGTAAGAGTGAAGCCAATAGCTACTAACTTATTTGCATTGTAATTATCAGCCCCAACAATAGCCTCATTAACCCACCAAGTTGTTTTTGTAAGTATCTTAACTGGAATCTTGTGACATTTACAAACATTTATTGCATGCTGTGTTAACACAACCGCTTCATGCAACATCGGATCTGTGGTGAAACTGAAGAACAAACCATGTTTTTGAAGTTCTGGGAGGTTAGCTTTCAACTCTTTCTTAAACACCTCAAGAGCGTGTTCTTCGTCTCTAAAACACTTCTTTAAGGTTGGTTTATTTTGCCCCATTATGGTAGCCAAAATGCCCTTTTTGCAATAACAATAAGAACAGCCGTTTGAACAGCCTACATAGAAGTTACAGGCCCATTTTGCGTATTCAGCAGCTTTACCCGCAGGTTGATATATTGCTTTTCCGTTAAATGCTTTCATTGTTGCGGTTATTTAATTGGTTTTGTTAATTTTAATCTTATCGGAAACCCGGCATAGTTCCAAGCGAGCAAAGCCGAGTCTCTTATCTCTTGATTAGACCTCTTCGGAAAGCCCGGGATGAACTGCTCAATCTCTCCTTGAGTTATTTTCCTATCAGGACCAGACCAGTATTTTTTCAAAGGTCTTTGCTCTACAACATCAAGTCCGTAGTGTTTGCACATCTCAATTATCTTGCGACCAGTCTCATGATTGCGGCCAATGTCGTAGCCTTTTGAGCTTGAAATATATCTCCCGTCAGATGCTTTTCCGTGCCAGTTGTGATGACCATTGAGCCAAGAGGCTTCAACTACTATCAAGACACTGCTTTCCTGTACGACAACGGTCTTGATGAATTTAAGATGGTCAAGCAGCTCCGGGAATGTCTTGCAGTCGCATTCTATATGCCTGTCTGCTATCCTTAGCTGAGAGACCCCTGACTTCTCGCAGTCAGGGTCTATTGCAATTATATAGTCGTACTTTTTCATACTCAGAACGGCAAATCGTCGGTTTCAGCAGCATTGTCAGTTGCTTCGTGTTGTGATGAGTTTCGCCCAGGAAAGATCTGCTCTTCACGGCTGGACTGAGTGCCTTCTTTCTTTTGTGCAAGTCCAATGAGCTCAATCTCGCTTACTGTGATGCTGATTCCCGCAACATAGTCTCCCTTCTTGTCCTGATATACATTGACCCGCTGACGGCCTCGGATGAAGACAGAAGCGCCTTTCTTGAGATACTGAAGTATGTTACCTCCGTCACTGTACCATGTCACATTGACCCAAAGAGTCGTTTCAAGCCTGTTACCTTGCTGGTCCTTTGAAAACTCAGAATGAGCAACAGACATGTTTACCTGACTCTTGCCGTTTTCTAAGGTCTTGGCTTGCGCATCATAGCCAAGCCTTCCAATTAATTCTACTTTTAACATATTGATATTGTGTATTTTAGTTTATAGATGATCTTCCTGAACTTCTTCCCAAGTCTGGCCGTCAAAGCTGACTGAGGCTCTGGAGCTATCAATTACAATCATTCCGGGCTTGTAGTGATTTTCGTAATCGTAGTAATTGGTCAGGAAAGCGATCTGCTTATCATCCTGATCTTTTGTGATTATTAGATACCTCATAGCTTCAATACTTTTTACCGTGCATCATGTCGCGGCTCTTGTTATACTGCATCTTGATTTTGATATGAGATGACAAGTCAATTCCGAGCTCTTCAGCCCAGTTTTTGAGATATAAAAGCGCAAAGACAATGCGCTTCTGTATAGTGATCTGATCTTTTGAGAGTCCCTTGATAAGCGCATAGGCATTCTCTGTGAAGGTGAAGCGACCGAATGCGCGGTAATAACGACATGGAGAAAGCATGTCAAAGTTGATCTGAAGTGCTCCTGAAAGATCAAGCAACCTTATTGCTGTGTCTGCAAGCTCGTCTGCTACCGTGTCTTTAATAAGAGTTTCAAAGCATTGCATGTTATATATCTCACGATCTGGAATATTGATATCTTCAGCCTTGCAATACTCGATATACTTCGGTAAATCGGCCTGTCTATCGTTTCGGTCCGCCTCAATTGCCTCTGTGATCTCGGTGAACACAAGGGCGAGACAGTGCTCTACTGACTTGTTGTCTTTCCAGAATCCTTTTTGCACTGCATTTTCGTGCGCTTCTTTCGATAATTGATTATAGTTCATTGTTTTCGGTTTGTTTTGTTATATAGACTTTCTTTCGGTATTCAGCTGCATACTGTGTATTGCAGTTCTGCGGATCTACGAAAATGACAGTATGCCTGTCAATATGGAGTGGTAATTTTCCTGTCTCTACTTTTGTTACGGCCTTGCCGTTCTGCTTGAGGTCTATTTTCGCCTTCTTATTAGGCTTAAGTGTTCTAAATGCCATAATTGTATTACACTAATACACATTGATTTACAAAATTATTAACCTTTCTTACCATTTTCCTGAAGGCTATGTTATAGTCAACCTCACGACGATAGCTCTTCAGGCTATATGATACTGTTGAATGATCCCTATTGACAAGCCTTGCGATGTCAGGTAGGTCCATCTTCTGAACAAACCTACAATGATGAATCAAGATCATCCTTGCGTAAAAAGCGCTTCTCTCCTTGCCTGGGGCGATGTACTGGTCAAATCTCATTCCTGTAACATCCTGGATCGCATCTTTGATGATTTGCAGATTGCTTTTCGTGTCGGTGATGTTAGACTCAAAGAGTATCATTATGCCTTTTTCTTCTGCTATTGTCTTCTCGATACGAGCACCTCGTGAGTCAGTCCAATCATGTAGCATGAGGATTGCATCGCAAGTTAGCAATTTTTCGATGTCTGCAAGCAAATGATCCTCCCAACTTGCTGAATATTCAAGTCCGTTATCAAGAGGGCTGACAGGCTCCATGCCGATATCTGAAAGTAGCTGCGCTGCATTGGCGAATTTGATTTTCACTTCTTCATAGTCAAGGCCAGATATCTTGCCCGATATGTAAGTTTTCATAGTTGTTTGCCTCCCTTGCGAAATGATGCGTTATTGTAGTATATCCTGTCAAACATCTCTGCGAAGCGGTCTTCAATCCTTTCTCCGTATGCAGATCGAATCTCGGTCTCAAGTAGGTTAGTAGTAACTACTGTGAATTGCTGTCTGTCATAGCGCCTGTATAACAGCTCCACGATAGGGCTTGTCTCATTTCCATAATTTTTGACAATAAGAGGCTCTTCTCCGAGGTCGTCAATAAAAAGCATGTTTGAGCATACTATCTCCTTGTACACTTCCGGATTGTTCTTTGCTGCGTTGCTTATCTCAAGAGCAGATTTGCGATATATCTTCTGACCAGATGTCAATATCAATATAACTCGTAGCAAAGAGTCCGCAAGTGTGGTTTTTCCGGATCCTACGGTTCCATACAAGAGCAATCCAGGCTTAAGATCTGATGTTATCCATTTTGCAGCCCCTTCAATTGCCGTTTTTGAAGCTTTAGGATCATATTGTTTTTTGCGTGCTCCTACATAGTGCTTATATGTTTCTTCAAGCATCAAAGCCACATCTTCCTTGCTATATTCTAACTTAAAGCGTGCTGGAACCTCTATTGTCTCCAGGTACGCACGAAACTTCGCGATGTCTATTGCCATAATCTGATTTTTTTTGTTGTCTATCTTTTTTTGACCACGTAACGACGGCGGAGCGCCAGTCTTTCATCTTATTGTTTCCAACCATCCACCCCTTTGAGGTGTAAAATGCCACGAAAGACTCTGCATCGACCGAATAGCCTTTTGAAGTAATATAAGCTTCTACTTCTTCTTGTGTAGGAGGTTGAAAGCGCTTTGCGGTTTCAATCACCTCTTTCTTATTATTAATAATATTTACTTTTATTTCCTTTTCTTTTCTTTCCTTTGTTTCTTTTTGTTCAACATGTGTTCCGTTTTGTTCAGCAATTGTTGCGTTTTTTACCTGTTTTTTTGTATTTTTGCGTGCCTCTGCGGATGCAATGCCGGCTTTTCGCCTTTTTTCTGAAATAGCATCCCTTTTTCCGAGGTTCCTGAATACCCTTTCTGACCAGAAATACTCTTTATCAGAAATGAACAATTTGCAAACATTGAGAGCAAAATCTAACACTTGTTCAACTTGTTCAACACTTGTTTGCATTTGCTTTGCAATTGCTATTGTAACATACCGCTCATGCTTTAATTTGTGCTCTTCATCTGAGTGAAGCATCTCGACTATTCGCCAATATATACCGTAGCCATGAGAGCCATGTTCGCCTACTAACGCGAGCAATTTTGGATCACTCAAAGGCTCATAGTCGTGTTGAAAATAGTATGTGTCTTTTGCCATTTTGTTTTTCTTTAGTTGCGGATTTTTATATTTTTTAGGCAAATACCGGCCCCCGAAGGAGCCGGAATAAAATTCAATTACTGCTCAATGATTGGAATATCAGGGCATAGTTCGCGAATAGCATTGATCTGTTCATCAATCACTTTGTCTCTTACGTCTTCCATTGCCTGATTGGCTGCCGGTGAAATAAGAATAAAAGCGACTTCGCGACCATTGACCTGTGCGAATGTTTCTACTTCAAGAGTTTCTGCCTGAAAGCCCTTGAAAATAGGTATTTTCAGCATGAATGCTTTGGGTAGGTTTGAATTTACAACCTGTTCGAAATTATCGGTACGATCACCGTTTTCTTTCATTGCTTTCTGAATGCTGTTGTTCACTGTTGCGGTGTAGTTCATCAGTTCATGTACAAGCTTCATGTTTTCTGATTTATCGGCGAAAAACGACTTATTCATCTTAAAAAACATTCCAAGTTGTGAAGGAGTCCAGACTTTGTAGCCATTGATTCCAAATTCCTCAAATTTAGGGTGCATGGCAAGGGTTCCAGTTACAGAACCTGTCAGATATTCGTCGTTTTCGTTGAAGACAAGCTTAATGCTGATGTTTTCACGATTAACAAGAATATGGCAGCGCTTCTGGTTGATCTGATCTTTCTGGTCTAAACGCTTCGAAAGAAATTCTACAACAGAGCCGATTACACCTTCAAGTTTCAGCTTGATAGGTGCTTTTACTTCCAGTTCATTTACTTTGGTTACTTCGCGGATAATTACTTCGGCCTTCTCCATTCCAGGAGCAAGGTTAATTTGCATTTTTTCGTTTTGCATGATGTATAATATTTTAGTTGTTAGTGCCTGTTTTACGACCTACTTGAAAAATTGTGCCTTGCAGTTCTTCGGGATTGGCAGGGCGCGATTCAATTAGATCTCCGTCAGAATTGTAATATCCAACCTCCCTGTTATCAGTATCAACGAACTTGAAGCATTTTTCAGTTGTATATACAGCCTTTTGCTTGATACCTCTCAATAGCTCTGACTTTTGTTCAGAAAGAGGGTTGGTTTTGTCTTTGATAGCTTTCAGGTATTCTTTCTTCTCGATCTGGATGTCGTTGATCTTGATAGATACTTCTGCGAGATCCTCTTTCATTGTCTGAATCTGCTCAGGAGTATAGCGCTTCATGTAGCCTTTTTCTTCTGTTTTGTCACAATTGTCACTTAGAAAGTTGATTCTTTCGATAGGACTCTTGAATTCTTTGCCTAATGTTTTTTCCATGTTGTTATTTTTTTAAAATGGTTGTTTTCCAAAATTGATTTTTAGCCCTTTTTGAGCGATATGAACGCTCTTTGCAGTCGCAGCGTGTATTCCTTCACGAAACTCTTTTTCGTTGCTATTTCCGTCGGAAAGGTGCAGAAGAACGATATTATTGACCTTACTCAGATCATTTGCCTGAAGAGCTTCGAGGCAAGTGTGGTACGACATATGACTCTGAAGAGTCCTGTCGCGGAGTGCTTTCGGGATTCTGCCTGATGAGATGTTCGACTCAAGAATGTCCTGACGGTAGTTGCATTCGATCATAATCTGGTTAAGTCCTTCAAACCTGTATGGAATGTAATAGCTGTCAGTTACGAATAGAATGTTGCCGGTTTCTGGATGATTGATAAAGAAGCCAAGAGGTTCTCTGGCATCATGCATGACATTGAAAGGCATAATTGTGAAGTTTCCGAGCTTAAATCTTGATTGTTTAGATATAAAAACAACATCATGAAGTATGTATGAAAGTCCAAATGACGTTCCTGCAGACATGCAAAGTATTATTCTTGAATTTTCAAAATCCCTTACATATTTTGCATGGTCGAGGTGCTCGTGTGATACCAAACAACCGACAACCTTACTGATGTTAAAGTCAAGGGCTTTTTTGACTTCGAGAAGAGGAAGCCCCGCCTCAATGACGAGGGCTTCATCTTTATTTTGAAGTATGTAACAGTTGCCCTTTGAAGAAGAGCCTAATACAGTCAGTTCCATGTTAGAATGCTCTTTGCTGTTGTCCTTGTTTCTCAAAAAGCACGTTCGGCTGTGGATCTCCGTTTGTCTCAGGTGATTTATGTTCAGCTTGCTCAGGCTGCTCTAAATGTGACTTTTCCTCAGATATTGAGATAGTCTTCTTGTTAGCCTTTTCAGCTTTCTCGCCCTCCACCTTGTCAGAAATATCTATGTAAGTAGATTCAACCACACCCTGCTCTTCTGCTGTGTACATTGCTCCGAGCTGTGTAGGAAACGCTTCACGAAGTGCCTGAACCTTTGCAACCTTTGCGATCATTGTTGACTGCTTCTCGGTCCAGGTTGATTGCTTCTTGTCATACTCTTCGAGCCGAACTTTTGAGACAACCGGAAACTTGCGATCAGAGCGATATACTTTCGCCCAACCTCCAACAAGTTTGTCGGTAGGAAGATAGAAACTGCCTTCAAGCTCAACAGGCTGATTGTCTCTCATGACAATAACGCCGGCCTGTATTCCCTCGTAAGTAGAGCACTCCTCTGCTCTCTTCATGAGTGCTTCTTTGCTTACTATCATCTGAGCCGGCTTGTCACCGAATTTCACGAGATAAGCCTCGTTAAGAAACGGATTAAGCTGATTATACTTGCATATAGAGGTGAACTGAACAATGTCCTGATCTGTTACCTGTCCGTTTCCTCTCGTTAGAAAGTTGCGGACAATTTGAAAAGAGAGCTTAACATCCTGACCGGCTACCTGATAGATGATTTCACCTCTTTCGTTGTTAGCTGCAGGCAGGTTTGATTGATTTGCCTGTGCCTGATTTTGTTGATTTTGTGCCATTTTGTTGCGGTTTTTAGATTGTTATTTTATGAAGTTTAAGACCCTGAAACTCGATAGGAGTCTCAGAGATGTTGAATACTACTTTTTCAGCTGAAAGATTGAAGGACTGAGCTACTTTTTCGAACACTTTCTTTGCTCCGTTCACGCGGAGAGATCCGTCTTCGTTGTCGTTGTTCTTGCACTCGAAGCCCTTTGACGGCTCATTACTCTTTGCGATGTACCAGTTGTTCTCTATTGCGCTGTTGATCACAAGAAGAGATCCGTTCTGAAATTGTCCGAAAATGAGCTTTTTCGCATCTGAATTCAGATATACATTTCCGTGCTTGAAGTTTGCGCTTACATGAAAGCCTTTGCCTGCTCTTGCGCGTGTTGCTGTGGCCTGATCGGCTCCGAAAATTGTGTAATTGTCGTTCATTGTTGATAATTGATTATAAGGTTGATACTGTTAATTCTTGCTCTCTTGTTACTACGAGACTGACGATTTGCCCCTTAACTGGAATAAGATCGTTAACCGACTCACACCTGTCAACAAAAATCGGAGCAGAAACATTGTTGAACTCACATAGCACGTTGATGATGTCGAGACCGGCATTGATCTCCTCCGCCGTGTTGGTTGCAGAGATAGGCACGCCTTGACGATTTGTCGCGATGCAGCATGTGAACTCATTACCTTCGTTGGTGTAGTCAAACATCTTGAAGCGGACAATCTGAAACATCCTGTTAACTCTCTTCTCGCTTTCCTCGATCCTTACCTTCTCAAACTCATACATTGTGAACTCGGATTTCTCAAGGTCTGCTATCTGCTGAGAAAGGTCTGAGGCTCGATTTTCGAGCGTTTTGATCTCAGCTTTGTATTGAGTGATAAGATCCTGCTTCGAAAGCATCGTTTTCAGCTCGTCTCTTCGTGTATTGAGCGTTTTCTTAGTAGATATAAGGTCATCGTTATTAACCGGCTCAAAAGCGTTGATTTCGGCCTGTATTGTGGTGATCTGATTCTCAAGTTTCATCCATTCCGGAAGGTCTTGACCGATTATAGCTGACTTGACCTCTGCAACAGGGGTGTTGAGCAGCACCTTCTTCGCTTCTTCGAGCTCCTGACTAATAGTGATGACAAGGTTCGATTTGGTCTCGATCTCTTTCTCTTTTGCTGCTATTGCGAGAATAGCATTGTCTATGCGCTCCTTGATCTTCTGTCCCTCGGCATTGATGCTGTCAAGATTCTTTGACTTCTTAGCGTAGAAGGCCTTTTTTACGTTTTCCTTATTCTGATTATGCCTCTCAATTGCGGTCTTGTCGGTACAAACGATATTGAAGATAGGACAAATCATTTCCTCACCGTCAGACTTATACTCAAGAGCGTTTTCGGTGTCCCACTTTTTGCGAAGCTCCTCGATCTCGGCTTCGAGCTGCTCCTTTGCATTGGTATATTTTTGCTTATCTTCAATGAGGCTCTCTCTGTCAAGCTCTAATCTCTTCAGTTGCTGCTCAAGATCCTTCACGACCTGTTCGTTCTCCCTTCTGGTCTGATTTGCATTATTGACCTCTTGCTGTACCTTGAGCTGTTCAGCATTAACGATCTGCTGTTGCTGAAGCTTCATGTCGTTTATAGCTTTCTGCTTTGCTTGAATGGTGTTATACTGCTCACGTATTGCCTCGGTGCGGTTCTCAAGCAACTTGTCAATCTTTGCAATCTCTGCATCAATGCCTGATAGTTCTGCCTGAATAGCTGCAAAATCGGTGTTTTCAGGCATCAGGCGCTGTGTCTGATCAATCCTCGACGGAATGAGTTCGAGATCATCCTTGAGTTTTTTCTTGCGAGTAGAAAGCTCTTTCTTGTAGTCAGAGAATGACTTGCCTGAAAGCTCGTGAACCAGCGCCGCAAAGTCGTTTCTTGTTGCTGCTATCTCTGCATCGCTCACCGATCCGGCAATCCTGAAAAGGATCTCGCGTTGTTTCTCCCAGTGTAGTGAAAGGAAGTAAGCCGGGTTAGTGATAAGTTTGAATACAGACTCTTCAATGATTGAGTCGATTTCGGTCTTGTATTCTCCGGCTTTTTTCGGTACTCCGTTGATGTAATAGAGTGTTTCGCAGCCGTCATACTTTTCTTCAGACTGTCCACGTGGGCGCACCCATTTCTGATGCAGCACTCTGCGGAGCTCTTTCTGCTGACCGTCTACCATAAGGATGGCACATACTTCAGAGTCTACCTTGTCAAGCCTCTTGTTGTCAATTGTCGGGATAATCTCAAAGTCCTTGCGGTCAAACTGGTCCTTTCCGAACAGGAGCCATGTGAAAGCATCGAAGATTGTGCTTTTACCGATTCCATTTTTGCCTGAGATGCTTGTTGTTTCAGAGAACTCAATAGTTCTCTCTTTATGACCCTTGAAGTTTGTAAGGGTCAAGGTTGTTAGTGTTACTTTTTTCATTTGTTGCGGTTTTAATAATTCATTATTCTATAGTATGATCTTATTGCAGTCAAAAGCTGAATTCTATCAAAGTATACTGTATGATTTCGTTCACCTGTTTTTTTGGCTTCAATCAGTCCTGCATCAAGCAGGATCTTGATTGTCCGTCTCGAATAAGTTCGTTCAGCGTCTGTTCTTTTGATAATAGGGCTTTTGCATCCTATTTCGATCAAGGCTTTTTCAGCTCCGACTTCTGCTGCATCAATTAGTGCATTACGATACTCCGTTTCTGACTGCGGTAATGATAGATCTGTTCCCATTGTTTTTGAATTTTTCACATCGGCTTATCACGATACGACAAGCCAATATTAAGTTTGTTAAGTTTATCCATATTGGTTGCGGTTATAAAACATCTAATAGCCTCTGCTTGAATGATATGTTGGTTCCGTGACACTGAAAGAATAATATCAGTCGAAAACAGAAGTGCGAGAAACACGACTATGACAACAACCAGCTTTTCAAAATGAGACGAAAGACCGGGTATGTTGTACTTCGTGCTAATAAACCAGGCTGAAAGTTCGCTTACTTTCGAAACTCCAACCTTTTGATAGATAGACCTTGCGTGATTTTCTACGGTTCGTTCTGAAATGAACAGCTTTGTTGCTATTTCTTTTTTTGAAGCTCCTAAAGCCAACAGTTCAGTGACCTCAAGTTCACGCTTTGTTAAATCAGATAGTGTTGCGGTTGCGTTCATCTTGTTAGTCTCCCCAGATTTCTGTTATGCCTCTTTGCTTAAAGATCTTTTCAATTGCAGCTGCTTCGCCCACTTTAGGTTCAACTCTGCCTTTCAATCTTTGCAAAAAGGCTTGATTTGTGTTAATTTTTAAAACAGTCATTATCTCCTGTTTTACGGTTTCGACATCTCTTCTTTGGATTTGATCGTAACCTTTAATGAATGAATTGATGCTCATAAAATCAGTGTTTAAAGTTTAATTTGAGTAATTCTCGCTATTTCTTTATGTAAAATTTTGCTTTACATTTGTATTGTTGTAGCTTCTCTACACAAAGCTACAACATTGTTGTGCAATTTGCAAATAAGTGTACAACATTTTTATACATTTTTAACAAATAATTTTAAAATGTCTGTAAAAGAAAGGATTAGAGAATTTATAAAATTCAAAGGCATTAGTACAAGAGAGTTCTGTCGTCAGATTGGGGTTTCGGGAACTTACGTAAGTAGCATGCGGAGTTCTTTGCAGCCTGACAAACTGCTGAGAATAGCACAAGCATTCCCAGAACTGAACACAGGATGGCTTATCACCGGAGAAGGCGAAATGATGCGTTCTGGAAACGGACTTTCGCAGGCTGAACGTGAATCACTTATCTATACTGGCTCTGAAGTTTTCAAAGACAAGCTGATTGAAATGTTCAAGAATGGCGAGATCTTTTCAGCGTCGATAGTATGGGAGCAGCATCGGTTGCTAATTGAAAAGACGAAGCAAGTTGAAGACCTCATTCAGGAGAATGAAAGGCTTAAACTGTTACTTGTAAAGCACGGCATAGACATGATATGATTTGCTGTGCATTTAATAATAAATTAACTAAAAAACAATGAAATTTATCAGGATTGATACCGGAGAGTATTACGACAAACCGGAATTTTACCCATTCATGCCGGAAGACATCTTTAATGCACTAGAGCAGGCTGAGTTAAAAAGAACCAAAAAAGATGAAATAATCACCACTGAAGTGCCTGAAGATGATTTTAATAAGATGTTAGAGGAATTTCAAAAAAGTAAAAAACAATGAAAAGATTTGTTGTCATAATATTCTCAATGCTTTTCTTAATGTCTTGTAATAAAGACATCATTATCCCTGAAGAAATCAATACCTATGATGCTATTTTAGGGAAATGGGAGCAAGTGGCATATAAAGAAAACGACACCTTTATTGCAAAGCAGGATGGTTCATACTATAGGTTTTCATCAAACTGGACTTTTGAATTGTATGATGCTGTTCGAAAAAGTACGCTCTCTGGTTCTTTTCTTTATAATCCACAAACTAAAGCGATTACATGTAAACATCAAGATAAGACTACCTACATTAATGTTGAGCACATAGGTGACAATGATGCTGTGTTTACAATACTCGATACAAAAATTATTATTAAGGTTCACAGAAATGGAAGCTAAAACAATACGGCCAAAGGTTCACGAGATACAAAAAAGGTTTTTCGAAGCGATTGACATTCTCATAGAATCTAAAAAAATTACGGGTCTGTTGCCTTTCTGCAAGGAATATAACCTACACCGGCCTAAGTATTCAAATATCCGTTCACTTGTCAAGGAAAACAAGCCGGGAACAGGTTACAAGCTCATTGACATAGATGCACTTGCTTACCTTGTTGATGATTATAAGATCTCGGCTGACTGGCTATTGACAGGCCGCGGAGGCATGTTCAGAACGTAAAAAAAGCCCCAATTTAGGGGCTCTTTTTTTGTTTGATGTCTGCTATTAACTTGCGTGCAGTCGCTGAGAAATAAGCGGAATATTAGCAGAAACAATCTGCAAGATCTTGTCATGATACTGTGTCGTCTGGTTGTGCTTTCCTCTGCATTGCGCTACTTCTAACCGCTCAAGATCCAGCTCGATAGTCTCAAGAGGTTCATTGTTCAACCTTGCAGAAAGGCAAAGAGTGTCATCCTTGAGAAAATACTCATTAGTGAAAACGCAATGATGCAGAGTGTCACCCTCTTCGAGATATTCCTGTACGCTGTCAAGGGTCTTAATCTTGATATCATCTGACTCAAAGCAGATACCGAGCAGATGTGCTTTTTTCTCTTTGAACTCTTTTTCCCACTTTTCAATTTTTGCCAGTTTTTCTTCGAGTTCCATACGCTCCCGGATCTTTCGCTTTTTTACAACAAGGCGGTCATGCTCTTGCTTAAGATTTGCGGGACAAACATACTTTGCGTTGCGAGTATCAAAATTGAAATACTTGAGTAGCTTAACATAGTCAATCCAAAGGTCTACATCTTTGACAAAATACTTGTTTCTCAAACAAATCTTAATTGCCGGCCAATAACCATCCTGTGTAAAAAGTTTAGGGTAGCTGATGCAATGTTTCAGAAGACCGTATTGTCTTGCCTTCAACAACGTTTCAGCACAACTATTGGAAAGGATTGCTGAAAACAATTTATGCGGTGAATTGTCGTGAAAGTTGTTTTTAAATCCGTTTCGCCTAATTACATGCAAGACCTTCATGTTAGGATAAATCTTGTAAGGATTGATGTTGTATCTTACTGAATCATAGGCATGACTTGGTCTTACCTCAAGATTGCTGTCAAATATCCATTGATCGTAATAGCGAGACAATCCGAAAACATTTTTTGACATGATTGTAATGTCGCCTTTTTCGTTGATCCACTGCTGTAACACTTCGTCGAAAATTATGCTCGGCAGATGTCCTTTGAGCATACTCTTTTGAAGAAAAAAGACCCGCACAACCTGAAAGCTCTTAATCTTTGTAATAACTGCATAATAGGCTGTATCTTTCAGAGATCTGTTGTAAGCAGTTGTCATCTTCAGTTTTTTGCCGCAGTGCGGACATCTTGTCCCCGCAATTGCTGAAACAAGTACGGCGGTATCTTTCCACGACTGGCCACATTCAAGGCAGTATAGAGTATTTCTTTGCCTTACAGCAAAGTTGTCGAGAGAGTGATCAATTCCCCAGGATCTCTGCTCTTCCGTTATTTCTGGAAGCTGCTCACACAGCTCGACAACCGCGTGTTGTAACTTTGTTTTCGGTTTCATGGCTCAAAATAGACTTGCTTGTTCTGTCTGTTCCGGCTGCTCTTTCTTCACAGCCGGCTTCTTACGGAGCAATTCGCGCTGATGCTCGACTTCTTTCTCGATAGCTGCCTGTTTTGCTTCCTGTATTTCTTCTTCAGTGAGTACAACCGGCTCAGGCTCGTGATTTACGACAACCTTGCAGTTAATCGGCTTTCCGATATCCATATTGTCATCCTGATAGTAGTGCATCGCCTGACCGAAGATCTCGGCATCGGTGAAGCCGTTGCAGCTTGATTTTTGCACCCAATTCAAAATGTAGGTGCAGCAGTCGTCTATATTCTTGCCCTCTTTCTCAAGGCAGGGAGCGAACAGAGGATCATTCTCAGCCTGCTGCTTGATGTAAGCCTGAATAGTATTTTTGAAATCGTCTGAAACTTTCATAATGTTGCGGTATTAGTGTGATACATAACTCGATAAAAGATTATTGGCAGCATAAATAGCGTTACTTGTTAGCTGTCTTTGCCAACATCCATTTGACGGCGACCATTTGAAGGCAGAGTGTTTAAGCTTTGATATCATCTCAGGCGATGGTTTACCTTTGAAAAACAGCTGCAGCCGGTCTGCCTGTTGGTTCCTTACAATCCTGACTCCGTTGATTTCAGATTCTTCACTATCAGCGGTCTGTTTTGCTTCGATTTTTTCACTTTGTGCAATAGAGACATCCACAAGTGTCCAAACTGAATTTTTCTCGCTAATAATAGGCTTTTTTGCGTGCTTGTTCCAGTCACGGATAAGATTCAGGCAAGAGTTCACGAGATCTGTTTCGCCATTCTTTGCAAGTGTCCTTACGAGTCCGATTATAGAGTTCACAATAAGAAGCCTTGAGCTATATCTGTTAACTCCCGTGTCAATTTCAACTACCGTTCTCATTGATGACTCAAGTCCAGTCTTGATTCTTGTCCAACGCTCAGCATTTTTCTGCTCTTCTGGTTTGGCCTCCTCTATTTTTCGAGCGATAGATTTCAAAGCCTTTGTGCGCCACTCGAAAAACTCCTCAAGTCTTTTAACTTCTACATCAAGAGCTTTCCTATTGCGCGCAGCAGGAAAGTTTGCAGGGCCAGTAATCATTGACGATAAGGTCCTTGACTTTGCCAAAAGAAAAGCAAAAAGGCGTGTTTTGTATCCTTGAATGTATCGTTCCTGTTCTGATTCAGGCATTAATTCTATGTCAACATTCAACTCTTCTTCATAATCCTTTACCGTTTGCGCTGCTCGTTTTTCGGGGTCAAACGAAATGTTTGAATAAGCACGATAGGCAGCTTCATAAAGACCTTCAATTTTGATTTTTTCCATTTTTGTTGCGGATTTGATTGATTAATTTACGTTGTACTTCTTCAACACTCCTTCGATAGCTTTAAGGAGATCTTCAACGAAAGGCCGGTGAATCTTCGGAATCTTGTTCCTGCGAATAGCTTGACGAGAGCCGGAACGGATCCGGCTTAACTCGCCCCAGTTGATAAGGTTTTTTGTGTCCATATTGCTGTTTTATTTTATGTAAGGGTTTGTACTCTCATATACGAACCAATCTTCAGCTGTCTCGTATTTTATAATATGCCTGTCGATACCGACATTTTCGCCAACAATTGCAGTGTTCTTGTTTGTGCGGATGAACGTTGCGATTTCATCAGCTGTCATTTGAGCAAATTGCTCGGGAGTTTTTACTACCTCAGTTTTTGTTTTCATTTCGTTGCGGTATTAGTCAATTGTGAATTCGTCTTCGTAGATCTCGATTTCTTTCCCGGATCCGATCAACTCGGCGATCCATTTAAAACCGATTTTCTTAATGAGCTCAATCTTTGTGTAGCCCAGAATAGGAGTTTTTAATGTTGCTGTCATAGTGTTGCTGTTTATTTTGAACATCTTGGCAAAAAGCCCCTTGTTATTTTTCCTGTTGTGCGATCTATATGAGTCATGATTCCTTGAATGTCATGCGCGAAGTTGAACTTGTCAAAAGCAAGTAGTTTATCAAAATCTAATGGCGTTCCATTTGAATGAGTTGCATCCAAATCCATGCACAGGCTTAAGCTATCGCTGATTTCAAGATCTTGTTTTGCTCTTTTTACAATTTGAGCGATAAGGAGATATTCCTCTGTTGTTGAATTAAATTGTGTCATAATGTTGCGGTTTTATGCCTCCGACCGAAACCGGAGGCTGATTAATATGTGATTAAATTATATTCTTGATGATGTTCACAAGCTCGTCATGGTGTTATTCGATAGTGCAAAACCTATCATCCCATTCAATGCGTTTACCAATACTTGTCTTGATAAATCTAAATATTGTGATTCCTTTTTCGGGCTCTGAAATACGAACATATCTAATAATAAAGCTACCTTTTTTATATTCCTCTCCAGTCTCCTTATTTCTTGAAATCTCTTTGCGAATAAACATTCTACCGTTTGTAAGCCTTTGATTTTCTTTTTCAAAATGCGCAAATAAGTCACTTGCTGCTTTTTCGTTTGCTTTTAAAACTGATGTTTTCATAATATTTAATTTTTGTTGCGGGTTTTATGTGTATTACAGTGATACAAATATAAACACAATTGTGTAACATTTGCAAATTATTTTCAAATATTTTCACACATCTGTGTTATTTGATTGATCTACAATACAATTAATTTTCAAAAAAGTTTTATGATTTCAGGTAGTCGAGTACCTTCCGATTGGCTGAATCAATTATAGACCAGTCCTTTTCGATGTAGATGTCGGCCATCTTAAGTCCTTGATCAATGTGATTTAAAGCAAGATCAACATCGTCCTTTGAAATTCCGCATTTATTACGTGCAATTGTCGCCCAGGAGTGGCGGGCATAATAGGTTGATAAAGGCTTTTCAATTTTGCAGGCAGATGCAACTTTTTTCAGACCTTTATTAACATTTGCAGAGAAGTTTCTAAAGTCGCTATACCGGGTATGGAAGTCAAATGCACGTTTGCCGGTTTTGTCTCTATATTTCTCGATAAGGTTCAAGGCTTCAGGTTCGATTTTTATTGATATAAACGCATTATCTTGTCGCCTGCCTTTTGTTTTTCTTCTATTATATTCAAGCCTGACCATTTTCCCGACATCAGGAACTTGGTCTGCAAAGTAAAGGTCAGCTAAGTTAATTCCGCAAAGGTAAAAGGAGAGCATGAAAATATCGCGTGCAAATATTGTCCTTTTAAGCTTCAATTTCTCTTCCTCTACATCCCGAATGGCTTTCATTTGCTCGACAGCAATGTTGCGTTTCTCGCTCTCAGGCGCGCGCTTGATCTTATACTTGCGGAAAGGGTAATGCAGGATCCTGATTTCATCCTTATCCTCGTCATTGAATTCATTCATCGCAGTGTTGAACAAGGTCCTGATATCTGTCATATAATTGACAATACTTACAGGCGCAACGCCCTTGTGCGTTATTGTGACTGTTTTCCCGAGCTGGTTCTTCCTCTTCATTGTTCGCTTAGTGAGAAGAAACGCCTCAAACTGCTGCAGGAACTTGCATGTTATCTCTGTTATGCTGATTTTCTCGCGTCCATTGCAAAAGTCAATCATTGCATTGATGCTCCTAGTGAGATTGCCGGCAGAAGTTGTTCTTCCCTGAGCTTTCATCTGTGCAATTCTATCTCTTGCAAACTCAATAAAGTCAATTGAAGTATCTGTCCCGGGCCTAATCTCTTTCTGAAACCAGTCTGCAAGTTCCCTTGCTGTGTAGAGTTCAATCCGGAAACCGAGTTTTCGAGCCTTCAGGTCTTCGTACTTAACGATTCTTTTGTTGAGTTCGTTCAGTATAAAGTTATCCTTGACCTCGAAAGTTTTTTTATTGATCTGCTTGTCGGTTACATAATATTCAGTTTTGATATATGCCGCCTTTCTCTTCCAACCAACACGAATGCTGACAGGATATTTACCATCCTGTCGCTTTTGATGTTCAAAAATACATATTTTAAAGGTTGCCATTTGCCGTTTTAGTAAATTCCTCGTAACGCATTGTAATGCAAATGTACTTATTTTTGATTCTTTTTAAAAAATCATTTTTTCGACGGCATGACATTCTGGCAATAAAAAAGGGCTTCAAAGTAAATTGAAACCCCTTTTTAATCGCTTGATTTGTAGCGAGACCCGGGATTGAACCGGGGACCTCCTGATTATGAATCAGGCGCTCTAACCATCTGAGCTATCTCGCCATTATTTCAAAGACCGCAGATTTATGAATCATGCGCTCTAACCATCTGAGCTATCGCGCCGGGTTTGGGAGGGCAAAAGTAATACTTTTTTATGATGTGACAAATTTCGAGGGTTAATTATTAATTTTTGTAGTGAATAATATACTCCAACCTTACGTACACTATATACCCGTGCAGCTGTAACACGCAGTATATTTTTAAGATAACAATCAACTCCGTGGATCACCCGGGGGAATAAATGTTAACGCATACACAATATGCAAGTTATAGTAGCAGATGTATGTCGGAATTTTCTGCAAAAAAGGTAACTAAAGCCGGGAGGCGGTGAATTGCCAGAAGGCGGACGATGGTTTGACAGGGATATTTGTCTATTTAACTGGTAGTTGGGTATTTAAAAATTGGTTTTTAAAAAAGTTTTTCAAAAAGCAATTTGCAATTGCTCGATTTATAAGCACATATACGAATATCCCTGTCAACCCGAGCCGGGCGTGAGGCTT
>CAYLKG010000006.1:0-46286 GCA_964384195.1 uncultured Aliarcobacter sp.
TGGCTCCGGCACCTGGGATCGAACCAGGGACCAAATGATTAACAGTCATCTACTCTACCGCTGAGCTATGCCGGAATGTGTTTCCGTCTTTAATGGGTTGGAATTATAGTAAAAAAAAAATATAATGTCAAGAGATTTTCAAAAGAATTTCAAAATTTCAGAAATATGTAAAAAAATAGTAAATAAATATATTTACTATTTTCTACTAACTCTTTTACACTCATTTACAAAGTGAATTGCATTCTCCACAGGAACATCTGGAAGTATCCCATGTCCTAAATTAAATATGTGTCCTTCACCTTTCATAATATTTTGTATCGCTTCAACACAAGTTGTTGTTGCATCTTTTGAGTATAATCTGCAAGGTTCCATATTACCTTGAAGTACATATTTATTTCCTAATTTTTCTTTTGCTAGTACCATAGGAGTTCCCCAGTCTACACCAAATACATCAAAGTTTCCATAAACTAAACCCCTTTCAATGAAAGCAGCTATTCCTTTCGGAAACATAATAACCGGTATATGTGGATATTTTTCTTTTATATATTCAGCTATTTCCACCATGTATTTCCAAGAAAACTCATCATATTTACCTGGTTCAATAGCTGCAGCCCAAGAATCAAATATTTGAACTACGTCAGCACCCGCTAAAATTTGCTTTTCTAAATATAATTTCACAACTTCCGTTAATTTTCTTAAAATTTTATGTAAAAACTCTGGATTTGAATACATTATTTTTTTAGATAAATTATAAGTCTTTGTACCTTCTCCCTCAATCATATATGTAGCTAAAGTCCAAGGGGCACCTGTAAAGCCAATTAAAGCCTTATCTTCTGGTAATTGTTTTTTCAAAATCTTTATAGTTTCATAAACATATGTTAATTTTGAAGCTGCTTCTTCACCTTCAATTAAATCGTCCAAATCTGATTCACAAGTAATTGGTTTACTAAATTTTGGCCCCTCACCTTTTACAAATTCTAAGTGCATCCCCATCTCATTTGGAATCACTAAAATATCACTAAATAAAATAGCAGCATCTACCCCTACAATATCAAGTGGCTGAATTGTAACTTCAGCAGCAAGTTCAGGATTATGACAAAGATTTAAAAAATCTCCTGCTTTTGCTCTTACTTCCATATATTCTTTTAAATATCTACCAGCTTGTCTCATCATCCAAACAGGAGTATATGGTGTTGGTCTTCTAAAACATGCATCTACAAAAATTTTTGACATTTTTCTTCCTTTATTAATGTTTTCCAACTTTACCAGTAAAGTAAAGTCCAACAGCTAATGCAACAATAGCAAGAGCAAAATATAATAATTCTAATGGTGTTTGGTAGCTTGTATGTAATACTCTTTGGAAATAATTTACTACTAAAACCATAATAATCACTTTTGCTATTTTATCTTTTAATTGATCCAATGAGCTAATATTTAAAATTGAATTACACTCATCAGGAGTGCAGGCAGCATCAATTTTTGATATAAACAATTCATAAACTCCAAAAGAAAAAATCAATAAAACAACCGCTATTAAATATAAATCAACTGCACCAATAATTCCAGCAACTATATCTTCATGAAAATGATCAGGATGAGTACCTTCTAAAAATGTTATAACAATAAATTTTGCCACATTAATAACATCAATACTAGCAACAAAAAATAAAATTACTGAACCAAGGAAACCAAAAATTACAGCCAAAAGGACTATAAATCTACTTTTCCAAAGAGCATTTTCAAAAAGTTTTTCAAACATTTACATATCACTTTCTAATTCAATCCATTTTAAACCAATTCTAACTGCATTTGTAGCAGCTCCAACTCTTACTTGATCAGCAACATTAAAATAATGAACAATGTTTGATGCATAAACATCTTTTCTAATTCTTCCTACATATGTATAATCTGTATCTGTTGAGATTATTGGCATAGGATATTTTTTATTTGGTAAATCATCTATTACTTTAACATTTTCAAAATTCTCTAAAGCTTCTCTTACTTTTTCAATATCAACATCAACACCATCTTTAAATGTTACTGTTAAAGATTCACTATGAGATCTTAAAACTGGAACTCTTACACATGTTGCTGCAACTTCAAAGTTTTTGTGCATAATTTTTTGAGTCTCATTTACCATTTTCATCTCTTCTTTAGTAAACCCATTTTCCATTGCAACATCAATTTGAGGAATTACATTTAAAGCTATTTGATGTGCAAATGCTTTAATTTCAGTTTCATCTAATCTAAATGCAAAAAAATCCTGCATTTGCTTAACTAACTCTTCCATTCCAGATTTTCCAGCACCTGAAACTGCTTGATAAGTTGAAACATCAACTCTTTTAATCCCATATAACTCATCTAAAGGTTTTAAACTTTGCACCATTTGAATTGTTGAACAGTTTGGATTTGCAATAATTCCACTCTCTTTCCATAGTTTTATATCTTCTGGATTAACTTCGGGAACAACCAAAGGAATATTTGAATTCATTCTAAAATGGCTTGTATTATCTATTACAACTGCTCCAGCTTCAACAGCATATTTTGCAAATTCAGCAGAAACGCTTCCACCAGCAGAAAAAAATGCAATTTCTACATCTTGTTCTTCAAAAACAGTAGGAGTAAGTTCTAAAACTACAACATCTTTATTTCTAAACTCTATAGTGCTTCCTGCACTTCTTGAACTTGCTAATGGAATAAGTTTGTTTATAGGAAAATCTAATTCTTCCATAACTCTAAAAAGTTCTTCTCCAACAGCACCTGTAGCTCCAACAACAGCAACGTTAAATTTTCTCATTTTTATTCATCCTCATTATTATTTTCTAAATTTTCATCATCACTTATTAAACTTAAAAGATTTGAATCTTTTTCCTCATTAACTATAACTTCACCATCATCGTTATATCTAATAACATTTCTATTTTCATCTAGTTCAATTTCTTCATCTTCTTTTGGACATTTTGCAATTGATACAACTTTATCATCTTTATCAACATTTACAATTATTACACCTGAAGTATTTCTTCCTGCTTTTCTAATTGTTTGCATATCAACTCTTATCATTTTTCCAATTGAAGTTAAAAGCATTAAATCTTGTGTATCATCAACTAAAACTTCTCCAACAATATTTCCAGTTTTAGGAGATAATTTCATAGCAATTACTCCAGAACCAGCTCTATTTGTAAGTCTATATTCTTCTATTGTTGTTCGTTTTCCAATTCCTTTTTCTGAAACTGTTAAAATTTCTTGTTCTTCATTGTCAATTACATCTGCATCAACAACAATATCTGTATCAATTTTGAATTTGATACCTCTAACTCCTCTAGTACTTCTTCCTTGATCTCTTGTTTTATCTAATTCAAATCTAATACATTGACCTAGACTTGTAAATATCATAATATATTGAGTTTGTACATCTGCAATTTTAGCTGTTACAATCTCATCTGCATCATCAAGAACAATAGCTCTTACTCCATTACTTCTAATATTTGAGAACTCATTTAATGATGTTCTTTTTATAATTCCATTTCTTGTAAAGAATACTAAAGATTTAGATTCATCGAAATCTGGAGTTGGAATAATTGCCATAATTTTTTCATCAGCTCTTAAGTTGATTAAGTTTACAACTGCTTTTCCTTTTGCAATTCTACTTCCTTCTGGAATTTTGTAAACTTTCAACCAATAAAGTTGTCCCATATTTGTAACAAACATTAATGTATCGTGAGTATTACTTACAAAGAATCTTTCTATAAAATCATCATCATGAGTTGTTACTGCAACTTTACCTTTTCCACCTCTTTTTTGCTTTTCATAAGCTTTTATAGGTACTCTTTTTACATATCCATTATGAGTGATTGTTACGACCATTGGTTCATTTGGAATTAAATCTTCAACATCAATTTCATCATAAGAGTCTTCAATTTCAGTTCTTCTTGGATTTGAGAATTTCTCTTTAATCTCATTTAGCTCTTCTTTTATAATCTCATTTAATTTATCTTCACTTCTTAAAATTGATTCTAACTCAGCAATTAAAATCATAAGCTCATTATACTCAGCATCTAGTTTATCTCTTTGAAGTCCTGTTAATCTTCCAAGTCTCATATCTAAAATTGCTTGAGATTGAATCTGGCTTAAATCAAATCTTGTTTCTAATCGCTCTCTTGCATCCGCATCATTTGAACTTGATCTAATAATTTGAACAACTTCATCGATATTATCTACAGCAATTTTGAGTCCTTCTAAAATATGCGCTCTTGCTTTTGCTTTTTCCAAGTCAAAAATTGTTCTTCTAATAATTACAGTTTTTCTGTGTGATAAGAAAATATTTAAAATCTCTGGAAGATTAAATACTTTTGGTTCTTTGTTGTAAACTGCTAGTAAAATAATCCCAAAAGTTGTCTCCATTGGAGTTGATTTATAAAGATTATTTAAAACTATTTCAGCCATTGCCTCTTTTTTAAGTTCTATAACAACTCTTATACCTTCTCTATCAGATTCATCTCTTACTTCTGAAATACCTTCAATCTCTTTATCTTTTGCCAAATTTGCTATGAGTTCGATAAGTCTAGCTTTATTTACTTGATAAGGTAACTCATCAATTACAATAACCTCTTTTTTAGCTTTTGTTTCAATGTGATGTTTTGCTCTAATTCTTACACGACCTCTACCTGTTGTATAAGCATCAATTATTCCTCTTCTACCAAATATTGTTCCACCTGTTGGGAAATCTGGACCTTGTATAAATTCCATTAAATCAATAGCTTCAGCACTTGGATTATCAACTAAATGCAATATTGCATCCAATAATTCACCTAAGTTATGAGGTGGGATTTTTGTTGCCATACCAACAGCAATACCTTCGCTTCCATTTAATAAAAGCGTTGGAACTCTTGTAGGAAGAACTGCAGGTTCTTTCATAGTATCATCATAGTTTGGTACAAAATTAACTGTATCTTTGTCCAAATCTCTTAATACTTCTTCAGCAATTCTAGTCATCCTAGCTTCTGTATATCTCATAGCAGCTGCACTATCACCATCAACTGATCCAAAGTTTCCTTGACCATCTACAAGAGGTGCTCTCATAGAGAAATTTTGAGCCATTCTAACAAGTGCATCATAAACTGAAATATCACCATGTGGATGGTACTTTCCTATAACGTCTCCAACTATTCTTGCAGATTTTTTATAAGCAGCTTTACTTGTTACATTCAAGTCATGCATTGCATACAAAATTCTTCTATGAACAGGTTTTAATCCATCTTTAGCATCTGGTAATGCACGACCAATAATAACACTCATTGAGTAATCTAAATATGAAGCTTTTACACTATCTTCAATGTTTACATTTATAATGTCTTGATTTTCGAAAAGGTTTTCCATAAAAAAAGGCCTTTGTTAAATAAAATTAGAAAGATTTTATCCTAACTTGGCTTAGTAATAGTTGTAATAAGATTTAAAAAAATGTAATCATAAAAAAAGGCTGGAAGAAAATTCCAACCCTTTTATTTAAAGTCTTGAAAAGATTATTTTTCAGCTTTGTATTTAACTATCATAGAGTAAATTTCATCTTTTAATTTTAACTTCTCTTTTTTCTTAGTTTCAATTGTAAACTGATCGGCATGACTATTTTCTAAGTTTGTGATTTCATGGTCTAAATCATTGTGTTTATCGAAAACTCTAGCAAAATGAGCATCCTTTTGTCTTAATTCAGCTATTGCATCTCTGTGTTCGTGAAGCATTATCTATCCTTGATTGAAATTTAAATTTCGCAGATTATATATAAAAAGTTCTTAAAATTAACTTCTATAATCTGCGTTTATTTCTACATACTTGTAGCCCAAATCACAGCCATAAGCTGTGAAACTTTCGCTTCCTAAACCAATGTCACAAATAATTTTATATTTATCTTTTTTTAGAACATCTGCGGCTTTTGCTTCAATATTCGCATCAAAACAAATTTCACCTTTATTAAATACTACAACATCATTGTAAGAAATTACTAATTTCTCATCATCACAAGTAATTTGTGAAGCACCTATTGTTGAAGCAATTCTTCCAAAATTTGGATCTTCACCAAAAAGAGCTGTTTTTACAAGTAAAGAATTTGAAAGTGCTTTTGCAGCTTTGATAGCATCTTCTTTTGTTAAAGCATTTTTAACTTCAAAAGCTGCTACTTTTTTTGCACCTTCTCCATCAGCCACCATCAACATAGCCATATCATGCATAACAAGCCTTAAAGCCTCTGCAAAAGCTTCTTTATTGTAAGCATTTGATTTCCCATTTGCTAGAACCATTACAGTATCATTTGTTGAAGTATCTCCATCAACAGAAATTGCATTAAATGTTGTCTCTTTATTTTGATTTAAAGCTTCTTTAATTTCAGAATAAGGTGCATCTGCATCTGTGCAAATAAAACAAAGCATTGTTGCTAAATTTGGATTTATCATTCCAGCACCTTTTGCAACTGCTCCAATTTTAAAAGAAGTTCCATCTTCAAGTTGTACCTCATACATACAAGTTTTAGGATATGCATCTGTTGTCATAATTGCTTTTGATAAATTTTCACCACTTTTTGAATTTAAATCAAATTTTTTAGCTCCATTTACAAGTTTTTCAATCGGAAGTCTATTACCAATAACTCCTGTACTACTCATAACAGGATTTATTAAATCAAAATCTAGTTGTGAAAATAAAGTATTAATATCTTCAATTCCTTTTCTTCCTGTTAGAGCATTTGCATTTTTTGAATTTATTAAAACAAAATTTGTTTTAAATCCTTCTTCATATGATAAAAAATGTCTCAAAGGTGCTGCATGGAATCTGTTTTCTGTAAAAATTGCTGCAACTGTACAAGCTTCTTTTGTATAAATAAATCCTAAATCATTATTTCCATTTGGTTTTAATCCTGCATGAATTCCATCACAAAAAAAACCATCTATTTGATCTATAAAACCTTTTATTGGTAAAATTGTAAACATTATTTATATCTCCTTTGGTTGATTTATTAAATTTAGGACTCTTTTTGCTCTAATAAGCCCTCTTTCTGATCCTACAATTAAAAGTTTTGAGTTTTTATTTATTACTTTATCACCTTTTGGTAACTGCGTAAATGAACCATTTTCTTCAGTTACCCCAATAACTGAAATTTTTAAAGTTTCTCTTAAATCTAACTCTTTAAGACTTTTACCAATAATCCAAGCTCCATCTTTTATAAAAATATCCTCCATTGCAATTGGGCTATCTTTTTTATATAAAAATTCATCCAAAATATTTTCCATATCTGGTCTTATAGCCATTGCGCTTACTCTTTTTGCCATTAAAGAAGGAGTTGCAACAACTTTATCAGCTCCAAGTTTTTTAAGCCTTATTTTTTCGTTTTGAGTCTCAGCGTTTGAAATAATTAAATAAGGAAATCTTTCCAACTCTTTTTCATAAAGTCTAACAGATGCTATTAAAGTAATATTGTCAGAAATATTTTTTGATAAAGAAATCGCACCTTTTGCAGAACTTAAATGAGACTTCAAAAATGCTATCTCTTTATAAGGTTCTTCTTTTACAAAATATGGATATCCATTCTCTTTTGCAATTTCTTCAATATTATCGCTAGGATCAACCACCACAAAAGGTATATGATTTTCTCTGAACTGCTTTGCAACTTGTGCTGTATATTCATTATGATAAAATAAAACAAAGTGCTTCCTCAATCTTGCTATTTTAAAAAGCATTCTTCTCTCCCTTAATAGTTCTCTTAAATTACCATTTGTAAATACATCAATTACAATACCTACTGCAAAAATAAGGCTAGAAAAACCAGCAAGCATCAAAAAAACAGTAAATATTATTGTTTCATTCTTAAAATTTGATTCGTTTAATGCACCAAAACCTGTATTAGTAAGCGTATATGCTGCTTGAAAAACACCTTGCATAATCGTGTAATTTTCGAGATAAACATATCCCAAAGTTCCAATCATCATAAGAAGTTGTAAAAGTATTAAAGGTAATCGAATAGGCTTTAGTTTTGAATAAATTAACGGGTCTAAATCGTATTGAGGTCTAGCTGTTCTAAATTTCCAGCCAAAAGTTCGTTTAAACCTCGTTAAGAAGCTCATATAAGCACTTTGTGTGCTTAATTATGAGTGTTTTTTAAGAGTTCTTAGCTCTTTTGCAGAAATTCTTAGTTTAGTAGTTGTTCCATCTTCTAATGTAACTCTTACTGTTCTAATGTTTGGTAAAAATCTTCTTCTTGTTCTGTTTTTAGCGTGACTTACGTTGTTTCCAACCATTGGTCCTTTTCCAGAAATTGCACATTTTCTTGACATTTGTCTTCCTTTTTTTATAGTGAAAAATATTGGCGTATTGTATCTAAAATTTCTTAAGGTATATTTAAATATTTACTAAAATTTCATTAAACTTTTCAAGATTTTTTTCAAGGCTCATCTCTAAAGCTATTTTTCTATTTTGACTCTTAATATTTTTTAATTCTTTCTCATCATATAAAACAGCATCTATTTTAAAAGGTGTACTAGGATCACTCGGATGCTCCATTGTTGCATAAACATCTAGTATCTCTTTTGCGTCATTATTCATTGTGCTAAAAATAACACATTCACAAAACATCGCTTTTATAATACTAGAAGCAATATTTTTATTATGAGTAGGAAGTAAAAAAATATCGCTTATTAAGTATAAATCATCAATATTAATAGTACTTTCTTCTATTTTTATGATTTTATCTTCTAATTTTTGATACTTTGTCAAAGTAAAATCTAAAGCAGCTAATTGCTGTTTGCTTCCTGCAATAATTAATTTAAAATCCATAAAATTTAGATTTGAAGCAATATCCAAAAATTCTTTTATTCCGCTTGTTTTGAAATTTTTTGCAGTAAAAAGTATTAATTTTGTATTTAAACTAATAGAAAATCTTTCAATATAATTTTGTTTTACTTCATCAGGGTCTTTGTACTGTATGTCAACGCTAGGATAAATAACTTTTATTTTTTTGTGATCAATTTTTGTTTTTTCTAAAATCAAATTCATGTATGAAAAAGAATTTGCTATCGTAACTTTTGAATTTTTAATATTATTTATAGATTCTTCATCCAAATTTCCAGTATGAAAATATACATCTGCATATTTTTTCTTTTTAAATATTTGAGCAAGACTTGATGATTTTTTTAAAATTTTTATATCAGTTCTATGCTTTAGACTATTTATCAAACTATTTTCTGTTTTAAAAGATACTGTTATTTGGTTCATTATAAAACTCTTTATTTTCATTTTTTTGAAACATTATTATAGTTAAAAGAGCTTTATGATATTATTTAAGTGTATAAATAAAGGATTTTTTAGAATGCAAAAAAAAGTAATCTATCTTGATAGAGATGGAGTTATAAATGAAGATTTTGGCTACGTTTACAAAAGTGATGAATTTAAGTTTATAGATGGAGTTTTTGAAGCTTGTAGAGAGTTTTTAACTCTTGGATATAAAATAATTGTTGTTACAAATCAATCGGGAATTGGTAGAGATTACTACACAATAGATGAATTTGAGTCTTTAACAAAATTTATGATTGATGAGTTTAAAAAACAACAAATCGATATTTTAAAAGTATATTTTTGTCCTCATAATCCAGACGAAAACTGTACTTGTAGAAAACCAAAATCAGGTATGATTTTACAATCATTAAACGATTTTTCAATAGATTTAGAAAATTCTTGGCTTATTGGTGATAAGTTAAGTGATATTGAGTGTGCCAAAAATGGTAAAATTAGAAACAAAATCTTAATAAGTAATGAAGATATAGAAAATGATGAGTTTTTTGTTGCAAAAAGCTTAAAAGATAGTTTAAAATATATTAAGTAAGGAAAATAAAATGAAATATAACAATATAAATTTTAATAAAAAAACAATTTTAATAACAGGTGGGGCTGGATTTATAGGCTCAAATTTAGCATTTTACTTTCAAAAAAATTATCCTGAATCAAAAATAGTAGTTTTAGACTGTTTTAGAAGTGGTGAGACTTTTTCAAATGGAAATTTAAAAAGTTTTGGTCATTTTAAAAATCTTTTAGGATTTAATGGAATAGTTATTAGTGGAGATATAAATGATAAAAAACTACTAAAATCTTTAGAAAATGATTACAAATTTGATTATATTTTCCATCAAGCAGCAATCTCTGATACAACTGCACTAGAGCAAGATATTATGATAAAAACAAATGTAAATGCCTATGAAGATTTACTAAAAATTGCAATAAAACATAAAGCAAATATGATTTATGCAAGTAGTGCAGCAACTTATGGTGATAGTGATAGATTTGAAGTTGGATTTGAAAAACCAAATAATGTTTATGGCTTTTCAAAAGTTATGATGGATAATATCACTTATGAATATATCAAAAAAGATTTACCAATATCTATTGTAGGTTTAAAATATTTCAATGTTTATGGTCCAAAAGAGTTTTTCAAAAATAAAACGGCATCTATGGTTGTGCAATTTGGGCATCAAATCTTAAAAGGGCTAACTCCAAAACTATTTGAGGGAAGTGATAAAATATTAAGAGATTTTATATATATTGAAGATGTGATTCAAGCAAATATAAAAGCTTGTAAACCTAAAAAATCTGGTGTTTATAATGTAGGAACAGGATGTGCTAGAAGCTTCGAAGATATCGTGTCTATTTTACAAAAAGAGTTAGAAATAGATAATGGAAAAGAGTATATTCCAAATCCTTATGTAGGTTCTTATCAATTTTTTACAGAAGCAAATATTTTGACAACTAAAAAATTTTTAGATTATGAACCAAGATTTAGTTTAGAAGATGGAATAAAAGCTTATATTCCTGAAATTAAAAGATTATTTTCTGAAGAGATAAAATGATAAATATAGATAAAAAGCCAAATATTTTAGTAATTGGTGATTTAATGATAGATCACTATTTGTGGGGAAATTGTGACAGGATCTCTCCTGAAGCACCTGTTCAAATAGTAAATGTAAAAAAAGAGAGCTCTGTTTTAGGTGGAGCTGGAAATGTTATAAACAATCTTGTTGCTCTTGGAAGTGGTGTTGAAGTTATAAGTGTAGTTGGTGATGACAATGTTGCAGATGAACTTAAAAATTTACTTGAAAAAATTGGAGTAAAAGCAAATAATCTTGTTGTAGAAAAAGATAGAAAAACATCTAAAAAAAGTCGTTTGATGGCTTCAAATCAACAAGTGCTGAGATACGATAGTGAAAGTGTAGATAATATTTGCGACAAAAGTTCTAAAGAGATTCTTGAAATTTTAGAGAAAAAAATTAAAAATTTTGATGCAATTATTTTATCTGATTATAAAAAAGGTGTTTTAACAAATGAATTAACGCAAGATATTATAAAACTTGCAAACAAAAATAGTATTAAAGTTTTAGCAGATCCAAAAGGTAAAGATTTCTCAAAATATAAAGGAGCTTATACTCTAACTCCAAATAAAAAAGAGGCAATGGAAGCTACAAATATTGATATTACAGATGAAAAAAGTTTAGTAGAAGCTTTGAAAAGCCTAAAAAATAGATGTAATTTAGAAGTTTCACTTATTACTTTAAGTGAGCAAGGAATTGCAATATTTGATGAAGAGCTAACTACAAGCCCAACAGTTGCAAGAGAGGTATTTGATGTAACAGGAGCTGGTGATACAGTTATAGCTTCAATTACATTTGCCTTATCGTGTGGACTTGATGTTAAAAAAGCTATATATTTTGCAAACTTAGCAGCTGGTGTTGTTGTAGGAAAATTAGGAAGTGCAACTGCAAACCTTGATGAAATATATGAGTATGAATCAAGCTTACATAAATCAAGCTCTTCAAGCCATATAAAAACATTTAGTGAAATTCAAAAACTAGCTAAAAAATTTCATGAAACTGGTAAAAAAATAGTATTTACAAATGGTTGTTTTGACATACTTCATGTTGGTCATGTTAAATATTTACAAGAAGCAAGAAGTTTTGGAGATGTTTTAATTTTAGGATTAAATGCTGATAGTAGTGTTAGAAAATTAAAAGGTCCTTCAAGACCAATAAATAATCAAGAAGATAGAGCTTATATTTTAGCTTCTCTTGAAAGTGTTGATTATGTGGTTATATTTGAAGAAGAAACTCCTTATGATTTAATAAAATTAATCAAACCTCATGTATTAGTTAAAGGTGGAGATTATGAAGGTAAAGAGGTTGTTGGACAAGATATAGCGGATGAACTAAAACTTGTTCAGTTTGTAGATGGAAAAAGTACGACAAATACAATTAAAAGGATACAAGAAAATGAGAAATGCAATAATTAAAGAGTTTTTAGCTCACCAAGAAACAATAGAAAAAGTAATACAAACTATGCAAGAACCTCTTTTAGAAGCTTCAAAACTTGCGGTTGAAACTCTAAGAGCTGGAAATAAAATTTTACTTTGTGGAAATGGTGGAAGTGCAGCTGATGCACAACATATTGCAGCAGAACTTACAGGAAGATACAAAACAGAAAGAAGAGGGCTTCCTGGAATTGCTCTTACAACTGATACAAGTGCATTAACAGCTATTGGAAATGATTATGGATATGATAGAGTTTTTGATAGACAAGTTGAAGCATTAGCTAATAAAGGTGATTTACTAATAGGAATTTCTACTTCAGGAAACTCAAAAAATGTAATAAATGCACTAACTGTGGCAAGAGAAATGGGATGTAAAACTTTGGGATTAACAGGACGTGATGGCGGAGCCATGAATGAACTTTGTGATATTAATTTAGTAGTTCCTTCAAATGATACTCCAAGAATTCAAGAGATGCATATTCTTTTTGCTCATACAATTTGTCAAATAATTGACAATGAATTAAGTTAATAAGTAGCCTAGATTAAAACATATTGTACTAAAATATCAAATAATAATATTATTTGATATTTTCATTTTTAAATAAGAGGTTTTATGAAACTTATTAAAGAACTTTTTAAAGTTTACGTTATTTTTGTCGCTGTTTTTCTTATAGGAAGATTCTTTTTCTACGTAGTACATTTTGAAAGATTTAATGATATACCATTTCTTGAATCAATATTAACATTTATTTATGGTCTTAGAATGGATACTATTGTTATATCAATTATATTAGTTATTCCAACAATAATTTTAGCTCTATCTCCAAAGATATTTTCAAAATTTATTCCAAAATTTTTAGATATTTACATTTTAGCTTTTTTGTTAACTGCTGTTTTTATTGAATGTGCATCTTTCCCATTTTTTGCACAGTATGATTTAAGACCGAACTATTTATTTATTGAATACTTAGAGTATCCACAAGAAGTCTCTTCATTACTATTTAAAGATTATAAGCTAGAGTTTATTGGTGCTTTTGTAATAATATTTTTAGTAGCTAGAACTTATTTAAAATCAAATTTTATAAATTTTGAAAAAGTTTTTGAACAAAGTTATATTTCTAGAATTTTAATTCTTTTGCCAATTTTATTGGTTTTATTTTTAGGAATTCGTTCATCTTTGGGACATAGACCAGTAAATATTTCTGATGCACTTTATAGTACAAATAGAGTTATAAATGAGATTACAAAAAATTCTCTACACTCTTTGGGTTATGCTTACTATTCAAATAAAAAAACAGAAAGTAATGTTTCAAAATATGGAAAAATGGATGTAAAAGAGGCTTATAAAATAGCTTCTTCAGCTATTGGTGTGGATTATAAGGATGAAAAAAGACCTTTTTATAGAGAAGTTAAATCTAATTTAGAGTCTAAAAAACAGAAAAACCTAGTAATTTTTATTCAAGAAAGTATGGGTTATCAGTTTACTGGATTTTTAGGAGGAAACACTCTAACACCAAATTTAGATAATTTAGCAAAAAATTACATATCTTTTACAAATCTTTACTCAAATGGAACAAGAAGTGTAAGAGGATTAGCCGCACTTACTAGTGGTACTTTGCCCATTCATGGGGTTGAAGTTGTTAAAAGAAATAAATCTCAACAAGATTATTTTACAGTTGCAAGTCTTTTGAAACCTTATGGTTATAAATCAAGTTTCATTTATGGTGGAGAAGCAAGATTTGATAATATGAAAAGTTGGTATCTTGAAAATGGTTTTGATGAAGTAATAGAACAAAAAGATTACACTAATCCAATTTTTACTAGCACTTGGGGTGTTAGTGATGAAGATTTAGTAATCAAAGCAAATGAAAAATTCAAATCTTACTCAAAAAATAAAGAAAATTTTGTAAGTGTTATGTTTAGCTCTTCAAATCATATGCCATTTGAACTTCCTGATGGAAAAATAGAGTTTGAAAAAAACTTACCTAGAGGAAGTGTTGAAAATGCTATAAAATATGCTGATTATGCTATTGGAAAACTCTTTGAACTTGCAAAAAAAGAGGATTATTTTAAAGATACTGTTTTTATAATAATTGCTGATCATAATGTAAGAGTATATGGGGATCAAGTAGTTCCAATTGATATGTTTCAAATTCCAGGAGTTATAGTAAGTCAAGATGTACCTCATCAAACTTATAGTAGATTAACTTCACAAGCTGATGTTTTAGCAACTGCTTTAGATTTAATTGGTATTGACTTATCTTATCCAATTCTTGGAAACTCTATATTTAAAGACAATAAAAAAGAGATAAATTTAATGTTGTTTGATGAAATTTATGCTTACAGAAAAGAAGATAAAGTAGTAGTTTTAATTCCAAATATGCCTCCAAAAACTTATACATATAAAGATAAAAAACTTTTAGAAGAGAAAAGTGATTCTATATTGGAAAAAGAAGCTCTAGCTTTAGTATATGTGCTAGATGATATGTATAAAAACAAAAGTTATAAATAAAACTAGAAGAGTTAATCTTCTAGTTTTAAAATTGCACTCATAACATCGCTTGCTGTTATATTTTTCATACAGTTATGATGCTTTAAAGGACACTCTCTTTTCATACAAGGTGCACAATCTAATTTTTTTGTAACAATCAAGCCATTTTTATCATTTTTCCATTGATTTGTTTCAGTGAATTTAGTAGGTCCAAATATTGAAACTGTTTTTACCTTATAAGCAGCAGCTACATGCATAGGTCCGCTATCATTTGTAACAAAAAGGTTTAAGCCTGCAATTTTTTCAATTAGCTCTTTTATAGATGTTTTTCCTGCTAAATTTTGATAGTTTAATACCCCATTTTTAATTAATTCATCTTCTATATCTTTTGCAATATCTATCTCAGAAGGTCCACCAAAAATAACAATATCATACTTTGAAGATAAAGATATCGCAAGTTTTGCAAACTCTTGGGGATACCATCTTTTAGCACTTCCATAAGTAGCTCCTGGATTTATTCCAAAAGTTGGCTTATCAAATTTAAAAGGTTTAAAATATAGCTTTAAATCCCCTGCTTCGTTATTCAACTTTAATACTTTATTTACAAAATCATTGTATCTAATAGCTAAATGTATCTCTTTTTTTGTAAGCCTTTTATAGTTGAACTTCTTCTTTGCTTTTACAAAAAACATCATAAATTTAGATGAGAAACTTCTTCTAAAAGATATTGCTAAATCCACTTTTCCAATACTTTTTGCCAAAGATATTAAATTTTTGTATCTGTTTCCATCTTTTTTTGTATTATCAACCATAACCTTTTCAATATTTTCATAATTCTCAAAAGCTTGAGTTGATACAAAAGAACCTAAAAGTGTAATTTTTGCATCTGGATATGTTTTTATTATATTTTGTATAGCAGGAGTTGCCATAATTGCATCTCCTAGCCATGAAGGAATCTCTATAAATATTTTTTTAACCATTTTTCAACATTTCCTTAAAAGCATAAAATTGTGGATATTTCACAACTTTTTCATCTCTATTATCAACTAAACCATAACCAGAAGCTATTAGCTGATGCCAATATACTCTTTTAATTTTTTTACTATCTTTTGCAATATTTAGGTACTCAATCATATATTTTGTATAATCTTCACAACTTACACACTCTTTTTCACTTGTTGGTGCATACGGAGCTGTATTTGAGATTGGCCAATTTACTTCAGTAATATATATATCTTCACTTTTAGCTTTAGGGCTTAATTTTACAAGAGAAAATAACATATCTATTTTATTTTTTAAATCAAATATTCCATATTGAGTATTTTTAGCACTTCCTCTTCTATCGACATACAAAAGAGCTGATGTTATATCGTATTTTATTTTTTTAAAATTAAACATAGCTCTTGCATTGTAGTAATACTCAAAGTCTATAACGCTAGGTCCAAGAAGTTTTATAGTTGGATATTTTTCTTCTTTTATTCTTTGAGCTACCATATAAAAACTCAGAAACTCTGCTGTGCTAAAAAATCCCCATTTTAATCTATTTATTGTAGTTCCAATTTGAAACTCATTTGATATATCTTTAAAATTTTCAAAGATTAATTCAAAATTTTTTTCTAAAAATTGATGATTTTCAATATTTTCTCTATCTTGAATAATATTTATTAAGATATTTTTTTTCTCATTTATATTAAAACTTTTTGCAAAAATAACATAGTTTGAAAGATTTTTTATATCATTTAAAGGCACTCTTATTATTAGATTTTTTACACCTAACTCTTCAACTAAATCTTGTTGAATATTTTTACCATCATCTTTATCAAGATTTACTCCAAGCCCTATAAAATCTTTATTTGAAGTTTTTACTTTACCTTTAAATAATTTCATAAAAATAATTGAGATTGGTAAAACTAAAAGAGCAGTTAAAAAAAGCTTTAAATTATCTTTTAGCTCTTTTCTTCTCATAGCTTTTTTAAACGCTCTATCTTTTATTACATGTGGTTGATCAGAGTAATTATCCCAAACAAAATGTTTATTTGACATCCAAAATCTCTTTTAATCTATTTTCTATTCTTTTATACTCATCTTTTGAATAATTTGAATCTAACATAAAATTATTTTGAAATTTCTCATCACTTATTGTTGCCCATCTTTTACTGCTTGCAAAAAGTGTATTTCCAAAAAACGAGAGTGTTGTTGTATTTGTTGCACCTGCTAGATGCATTGGTCCTGTTGAAGTACTTACAAAAACTAAACTTGTTGATAAATATTTTGTAAACTCCCATAAAGATACTTTTGAATCAAAAATAGTAGCTTCAAAATCCAATTTCTGTTTTATATACTCTTTTGATTTTTCATCATCTGGACCAAAACTAAAAACAATTTCATAAGAGCTATCTTTTATACTTTTAGCTAAATTTATATAATCATCTAAACTTAGATTTCCATCACTACTTCCACCAAATCCAGAATGAAATATAACTCTTTTTTCTTTATTTATTTTAAAATCTAAAAGTGGCTTTGTAAAATCTAACTTTATATCAGGAAAGATTTTTTTTGCTAAATCAAGGTTATATTGCCACTCTGTTTTTTCTACCCTACTTCTTTTTTGTTTTACTCTTTTATTGAAAAAAAATTGAGCTATTTTTGTAGCTGGAGCTACTCTTTTTTTGATTCTGCTTTTAAAAAGAAGTTTTCCTAAATTTATATCAATATAAGCACTAATACTTGCGTCAAATTTTCTACTTTTTATCTCTTTTAAAGTATTTTCTAAATTATCTTTGTCGTATAGAATAACATCATCTATAAAATTTATATTTTTTGCGAACTCAAAATTTACTCTGCTTACAAGTGCTGTAAGTTTTGTTTTTGGGTATTGCTCTTTTATTGCTTTAAATAGTGGTAAAGTAACGATAAAATCACCAATTTTATCATGTCTTGTAATTAATAAATTCATTTTTTATTCTCTTTGTTTAACTCATAAAGTTTTATATATTTATAAAAATTTGTAACCATATGAGAGTACGCGATAATTAATCCAACATATCCATCCCTAAAACCTTGTTTAATTATATAAGTTCTAAAAAATGAGTACATACCATTAAAAAACGCCTTTGTTGGGCTTGAAGATTTTTTACCTGCATTATTTATTGCAAAAAGAGTTGAATATCTGTCAGCTTTGATTACAAATTCACTAATCGTGTGATAACTGTAGTGCTCAACATTTCCTCTTAGAAGTTCCTGATTTAAACCATCTGTTATAATATCTTCGTGAACATCATTTGAATTGTATGAAGTTGTTTTTTTGTTGTACAATCTTTTGATTTTTTGATTATTCCAGCCACAATGTTTTACTTGTATATCTTTGTAAAAAGCTTTGAAGTTTAGTTTATAAACCGTTTTTTCATCTAAAATTTTAGTTTTTAGTTCATTTAAAAGTTCGCTATCAACGACTTCATCACTATCAATAATTAAAATCCAATCATTTTTAGCAAACGAACTAGCATTATTTTTACTCCAACCAAAACCTTTAAACTCACCTTGAACTAAATTCACATTTGAAAACTTTTTTACTATATTTAAAGTTTCATCAGTTGAACCGTTATCATAAACAACAACATCATCGAACTCTTTTAAACTATTTAAAGTGTTTTCAATTGTTTTTTCATTGTTTTTTGCTAAAACTACTGCACTTATATTCATTTTTTACCCAATCTTTTAACTATTCCTTTAAATCTATACTTCAAAATTTTGCTAGCTCTAAATATCTCATCTGCAGATTTCAATCCATCACCATCAACTCTATAAATTGCTCCATTTATTCCACTAAAATCTTTATGAATTGCATTTCCAATTCTAAAATTATATTTATATAGTTTTTTTGATTCTTGTAAAATCTCTTGATTATATTTTCCAAAAGGAAATACAAAACTCTCTATTTTTAATTGAAGTTTCTCTTCTAAAATCTCTTTTGAAACTTTTAACTCCAAATTTAAATCTACACTATCTTGTGTTAAATCAATATGCGAATGAGAGTGTGAACCAAAAACAACAAGTTTGCTATCTCTCATTTCCTTTAACTCTTCATATGTACAAAATGTAGCTTTTTCGTAATTTTTAAACAAATCATTGTGTTCAAAATTCATTCTATTTTCTGCCAATTGAGTTGTATTTTCTAAAATATATTTTGAAGGTATTGCTAAAAGTGCTTTTAAATTATACTTTTTTAAAAGTGGAAAAATTAGAAAATAAAAATCAGCATAAGCATCATCAAAAGTTAAACACAAAGATTTTTTTTCAACTTTTTCACCTGGAAAAATAGTTTTAAAATTGTTTTTTATATATTTTAAATGCTCTTCAAAAATAGCTAAATCATTTGAACATCTATCACTATTTACATGATGATACATAATACTAATCAACAATTTTTTTTCCTTTTAATCTTTTTTTGAAATTTATTTTTGCTTTATGTTTATGAGAAAACTTCAAAGCTTCCTGAACTAAAAGCTTTTCGTCTTTATTCATAAGTTTTGCATACTCTTTTATGACAACTGTCAAATCTTCATCTTTTGCCCAAAGTTTACAAAAATTTTTTAGCCTATCTTCAAGTTTAAGTTCAAAAAATTTCATTCTATTTATATCAACAATTTTGAAAATATAGTTTTCATTCTCTTTTTTGATTAATATATTTCCAGGGCTATAATCGAAATGAAAAATTCCCGCTTCATGCAAATCAAAACTAAATTTTGCAAACGCTTTTAAAACTTCATTTTTATTTAAAAAATTTGCATCTAAAAGAGGCTCTCTAATAGTAAAATCGTAATCAAAATTTTCACTTATAAAATAGCTATCACTAATCAAACCTGATTTGAAAAACTCAATATAACCTATTGGTTTTGGAGTAAAATCTTTGATTTTTAAGGCATATTCATAAGATTTTTTTGCTTTTGAACTTCTATAAAATGTGTAAACTATACGATTTATTAAATTTGGAATCTTAAAAGATTTAACTACTAAATCTTTATTTTCATAATTTATTACTTTTATCTCATTTCTTGCTTTGTGAATAGTGTTTTTATTTTCTTGAAAAAAAATTCTTATATTTAACAGAAAATTTTCAAGATTTTTAAACTCATCGTTTATTACTAATTTAAAATTTGACAAAAGCTTATTCCTAAATCTAAAATATTATTAATTCTATCCAAAAACGATTTAATAGCTTTTTAACTCTTAATAAAATAGAATACAAGCTATTTTAAATGAAAGAATTTTATGAAAAAAGTTTTAGAAGTTTGTCTCTCTCCTGATTTAGGTGGACTTGAATTGTATATGAAAAATCTTACAAAATATCTAAATTCAACCGCTATTATAAATAAAAAATCAAAATTAAAAACTATATTTGAAGATGAAAAAATAGATTATTTTGAAATTTCAAAATATAGTTTTTTCAAACTTGCTAAAATTATTGATAAAGAAAAAATTGATATTATTCATATTCATTGGACAAAAGATATTCCAACTGTAGTTCTTGCTAAACTTTTATCAAAAAGAAAACCAAAAATAGTTCAAACAAGACATATGCATATGACAAGATTTAAAAGTGATTTTTACCATAAATTTTTGTATAAAAATATTGATATGATAATTGCAGTTACAAATTTAGTAAAAGAGCAAATTGAAAAATTTATTCCAAAAGACATTAGTCCAAAAATAGTTACTTCATATATTGGAGCAAATACTCCTAAACTTTTAAGCAATGAAGAAAAAAATAGTTTGAAAAAATTACTTCATATAAGTGATGAATTTATAGTTTGTATTGTTGGAAGAATTGAAGAGGCTAAAGGTCAACATATAGTTTTAGAAGCTGTTGAAAGTTTGCGAAATAGTGGAATAAAAATCAAAACCCTAGTTGTTGGGCATTTTATGAAGGAAAACTATTTTAATGATCTAAAAAATAGTTATCCAAACGATATATTTACAGGATTTGTATCCAATCCTACTGATTTTATGCAAATATCTGATTGTTTAGTTTTAGCTACAAAAAAAGAGACTTTTGGATTAGTTTTAATTGAAGCCATGAAAAGTGGTATTTGTGTTCTAGGAAGTAATAGTGGAGGTCCACTTGAAATTATAGATGATGAAAAAAATGGTCTACTTTTTGAAAGTATGAGTAGCAAAAGCTTAGAAGAAAAACTACTTTTATTAGTAAAAAATGAAGAATTAAAACAAAGGTTAGCTTCAAATGGAAAACTTAAAGCTGATGAGTTTTTCGATAGTAAAAAGCAGTTTGAAGAGATAAAAAAATTGATAATCAAGGATTTTTAATATATGAATAGCTTTATAATGAGATTAAATAATTTCTTTAAAATAAAAAAATATTTTAAAATAATAAAAGATAATAAAATAGATATTTTAAGTAATTTAAAAAATTGTAAAATTGTAAAATTGTAATAAAAGGTATTAAAAATTCTATATCAATAATGAAATCTGATTTAAAAAGATTAAAAGTAGGAATTTATGGAGAAAACAACCTACTTGAAATATACGAAGATTGCATGCTAAGAGATACAAATATTATAATACAAGGAAGTAATCTAAAAGTTATCATAAAAAACAATTGTGAAATAGGAGGTGCAACTATTGTTTGTGCAGGAAACAATAGTTCTATTAAAATTGATTAATATTGTCTAATAGCTTCAAATATTGAACTCAGAAATAATGATGGTCATTCAATATTTGAAAATGAAAAATTAATAAATCCAAGCTCAAATATTCATATTTCAAATAATGTATGGATTTGCCAAAATGCAAAAATACTTAAAGGTACATATGTTGGAAGCAATAGTGTTGTTGCTTTAAATGCTCTTGTAAGTTCTGGTACTTATGAAAATAATGTTATTTTAGCTGGAATTCCAGCTAAAATTATAAAAAGAAATATTACCTGGAATAAAGAGTTGCCAAATTAATATCACATTTTATTAAAATTTTTTTACAACCTGTCTATATCGTAAACTATCCTTTGTTGAAAATCCTTTTAGCATAGCTATAAAAGTTTTTAACCCATTCTTTTTTTTGAATATTCTAAAAAGTAGTTTAAAAAACAATGCTATTTTTAATAAGAATATCTCCAAAGAACTAAAATGCTTATCCAATAAATGATAATATGATATATAAAATTCTCTTTCTATTTCAAAGCTTTTTTGAGTACTTCCCCCAGCTTTATGAAAAACTTCAGCTTCTGCTACAAAATATACTTCTTTACCAAAATTCCAAACTCTCTTAGAGATATCTTCTTCCTCACAATAAAGAAAAAACAGAGTATCAAATCCACCGATTTTACAAAAAACTTCTGAGTCAAAAAACATACAAGAACCACTTACTACTTCAACTTTAGAATTTTCTTGAAGTTTTATTTTATTACTTGGAAATTTATTTTTTGAAAAAACTCTTTGAATACTATTTCCAAAAAGTTGTTTTATCAAATGAGGAAATTGTTTATAAGAGGATGAAAAATTGTCATTTCCATCTAAAACCTTTCCCGTTGCCAATGCTACATTTAAATTTTTCTCTAAAAAATCTTTTAATATTTTTGCACTATTATTTAATAAAATACAATCATTATTTATAAAAAAATAGTACTTGCCACTAGCAAAATTTACACCCAACATATTTCCAGAAGCAAAACCACTATTTAACCTATTTTTCACAATTTTAACTTGCTGAATTGAACTTAAGTTATTACATAATTTCTGAAAATCTTCTTTTTGGGATGAGTTATCAACAACAATTATTTCAAAACTTAAATCAAAAGTTTTTGAAATAATACTTTTGACTAACTTTATAGTCAAATCTGAAGAGTTATAATTTATAGTAATAAAAGATACATCTATTTTATTCATTAAAACTAAAACCTATCCTTTAAATCATATCTACCATATTTGTTAATTAAGAAATGATATAGTCCTAAGATTTTTGATTTAATTTTCATTATTTTATTGTCTTCGTATAGAAGAATTTTTGTAATTTCATGAATAAAAAGAATATTTAGAGTCTTAAAAAATCCAAACTCTGAAGGAAAAATTCTTCCATACTTTTTAGCTAAATATAATGAATTTCTAGTTATATAATAAACTCTTTGATAATTATGTTCTATTTTTTCTTTCTGTTTTCTTGTTACTAAATTTTTCCTTAGATAAATTTCGCCTAACGCATGTTCAACTAAAACATCTTTAAAATATAAAATTTTTAACTTTTTTTCTTTAATTTTTGCACAAAAATCATAATCAACCATATCGATAAAAAGTTTATCTTCAAATTTTAAAAATTCGTTAAAATGTTTCAAATTTATAATACTAGAGGATGTAATTACAACAGATTTTTCTTCATACTCCAATGTTAAATTTTGAGGTAATTTTCTTAATGCATTTCTTGTAGTATTAGCTGATAGCAATGCTACGTCTTTATAACTTCTAACACTATTTAAACATTCAACATAATATTCGAAGTTAATAAAAGAGCTATCTTGATCCATTGTTAATATCCATTCAAAAGCTAATTTTTTTGCCTCATTACAAGCAATATTTAAAGCTGTGGCAATACCTAAATTATCTTTATTATCTATATAATTTAACTTATTCGGAAAATTATCTATTAATTTATTGATTAAAAAGTTATTTTTAATTAAAGAATTATCAACCACAATTAAACTTTCAACATAATCTATATAAGTCAAAATATTGTCAAAAACTTCATTTTTTGGATTATACAAAATAACACAAGCTACTAAATTCATATTTTATTTTTTTCCAAAAATCTATTATTTAATATACAAATTGAAATAAATATACTAAATAAACTTATAACTTCTTTCTGCCTAAATATGTTTTCGGTAAATCCAGCCAATATAAATACAAATAAAAATGAATACCTAACATAACTTAAATAATCTTCTTCTATTCTAATAATAAATATATTATATAAAATTAAGATAAATAATATAAATCCAATTAAGCCCGTTCCTGCAAAAATAGTGATATAAGAATTATGTAAATGACCTTTCTGATGAGCAAAAGAAGTATTTATACCAAATTCTTCAATATGAATCTCTTCGATTATTTTGTCTAACTTGGAATATCCAAATCCATAAAAAATGTTAAATCTTTTATCATCAACTAATTTTGGTAAAATTACATAAGAAGATAATCTAATACCTAGACTTGAATCATAGTTTTGGTCTTTAAAAACCTTTACAATATCATCATATCCTTGCTTTAGCCTACTATTTGTATTATTACTAAAACTAAAAGCCATTGAAAATATAAATACAATTACCAAAAAAGCAGAAGTTATATATTTATAATTATGTCTAAAATAAATAATTGTTAAAAACAATAAAGTTCCTAATAAAGTAAACTGTCCAGTCCTTCCTGTCGTTAAAAAAAGATTTATTGTCATGGTAATTGTGAAAAATACTAAAATAGTTTTAATTAATTTACCTTCTACCTTAAATATTGAAAATAAAGAAATTATTATTGCCAAGGAAAGAAATAATGTATATTCCATATGAGATGGCATAAATGGAATAGGATTAGTTTTATCGCCTACAATTTTAAAACCTAAAAATTTTGATTGAATAATTTCAAAATATATTCCATACGAGATTACCTCGTTTATAAACATACCAAATATGAACGCACCTAAAACATATTTTATATACTCTCTTTTTAAAGAAGTTGAAATTATTAAAATAGGCAATAGAAAATATTTTAAAAAGCCCTCATACGGATAACCCAACTCAAAAGTAAAAACACAAGTTATAAAAACCCAAAATGAAAAAATAATAACATAAAAAAAAAGTCTATTATTTTTAAAAAAATACACTGTATTTTTAAAAAGTAAACTTAGCAACCAAATAATAATCATAAACTTTAAAAGTATCTTATTTATGTAAGAATCAAAAGATACAAAGAATGAAAAAATCACTATTAAAAATACAATCAAATCTTGCAAGTAAGAACGAAAAATTAAAAAATTAATCTTCTTTAAAAATAAAAAATTATTTAACACTTACTTATACCATTATCACAAAAAAACTTATTTGCATCAAAGTTTTTTTTCAAAATAGCATTATTTATTACACCTTGTGTACTATCAAATCTTTTTTTGTGATATAAATGCACAATATTTGCATTATATCTACAAGATTTTAACTCTATTCCTAAACCTCTAAATCTCCAGCCTAAATCTACATCTTCACCAACCGATGGCAAAGTATAGGTCTCATCAAAACCATTAATAGATAAAATATCCTCTTTAAAAGCTGACCAATTACAACCAATAATATAATTAACCTCTTTTTTTATAAATGGTGATAAAAATGACTTATACGAAACATGAAGTATATCTTCCAAATGTCTTGTTTTATCTTTTATAAGTTTTATTGCGTATAACCAGTAGTTTTTTGTCAATTTAGAAACAGTTAGTTTTTTAGAGTATATCTCTTTTGTTAAGTTTTCTCCAAGTTCTACTCTTTTTCCAGCTAAAACTATTTTTTTAGATGCCTGTTTTATATGATTTTCAATAAAATCATCAAAAGGAACACAATCACCATCTATAAAAATCAAATACTCATATTTTGAAGCTACAATTGCCCGATTTAGAGCTATATTTTTTCTCCAACCATTATCTTCTTGAAAAAGATGTGTAATATCTAAATTTTTATATTTTTCTTTAGCAATTTTTATATAATCTCTCATTTCTGAACTATCCCCATCTTCAGAAATTACAATCTCATTTGGAATAATTGTCTGATTTGCTAATGACTCTAATATTAAATCTAAGCTTTTTGTATCTTTATATACAGATATTATTATTGAGCAGTTCAAATTATCTTCCATACTTCCCCAAATACCACTCAATAGTTTTAACTATTCCACTATCAAAGTTTTCATCTGCTTTCCAGCCTAGTTCATTTTCAAGCTTTGTTGCATCTATTGCATATCTTCTATCATGTCCTGCTCTATCTTCAACAAATGTAATTAAACTTTTATATGAGAAGTTAGCTATTGGAACTTGTTCATCTAATATTGTTGTAATAGTATTTACTATTTGAAGATTCGTTCTTTCATTTCTTCCACCAATATTATATGTTTCACCTGTTTTTCCATTATGATAAACTAAGTCTACACCTTTACAGTGATCAAGAACATATAACCAATCTCTTATATTTTTTCCATCACCATAAATTGGAATTGGATTTTGTTTAAGAGCATTTCTTATAATTGTAGGAATTAGTTTTTCATCATGTTGTTTTGGGCCATAATTATTTGAACAGTTTGTAATAACTGTATTTAATCCATATGTTTCATTATAAGCTCTAATAATCATATCAGATGAAGCTTTGCTTGCAGAGTATGGAGAATTTGGAGCATATGGTGTTTTTTCAGTAAACAGATCACTTGGATTATCTGTTAGTGTTCCATATACTTCATCTGTTGATATATGATGGAATCTTGAGTTTTTATATTTATCTTTATAACTAAATGGTTTATTCATCCAGTATTTATGAGCTACATCAATTAGAGTAAATGTTCCATTTACATTTGTTTGTACAAACACACCTGGGTTTTTAATACTATTATCTACATGAGATTCAGCTGCAAAGTGAATAACACCTTTTATATCATATTCATTAAAGATAAATTCAACTAATTCTCTATTACAGATATCACCTTTAATAAATTTATAGTTAGGATTATTTTCACACTCTTTAAGATTTTCTAGATTTCCTGCATAAGTTAAAAGGTCTAGATTTACAAGATTGTAGTTTGGATATTTTTCTAGGAAATATGGAACAAAGTTTGAACCAATGAAACCTGCTGTTCCAGTTAAAAGTATTGTCTTATTATTGTTATTGAACATTAATTACATTTTCCCCTTAATTTATATTGTTATTTTATTACTTCTAATCTTTTAAGACAATCAATTAATCCATCTTTATAGTATGGTATTTCTATATTATATTTTGATTTTATCTTACTTTTGTTTAAAAGTGAATAGTGTGGTCTTCTTGCTGGTGTTGGATATTGAAATGTTTCTATTGGATTTACTTTACAATTTAAGTTTGCTAACTCCATAATCTGTTTTGCAAAATCATACCAAGAGAGTACTCCTTCATTTGAGTAGTTATATATTTCTACTTTAGAGTTTTCTATTTGTGGAATGATATTTAAAATTGTAAGAGCTAAATGTTTAGCATAAGTTGGAGTTCCAACTTGATCAAATATAACACCAAGTTCTTCTTTCTCTTTTCCTAAACGAAGCATTGTTTTTACAAAGTTATTACCATAGTATGAATAAACCCATGAAGTTCTAATAATTATAGAGTTTAATGGATTTACCTTAATCATTTCATTTTCACCATCAAGTTTTGATTTACCGTAAACCGATTGTGGATTTGTTTTATACTCTTCAACATATGGTTTAAAGTTTTTTCCATCAAATACATAATCTGTAGATATATGAATTAATTTTATATTTAGTTCTTTTGCAATGATTGATAGTTTTTTAACTGCTTTTCTATTTATTAAATCTGCATTTTCAATATCACTTTCAGCTTTATCCACTGCTGTATATGCTGCACAATTAATAATTACATTTATATTGTTTGTTTGGCAGAAGTTTCTAATATCATCTTTATTTGTGATATCTATATTTGATCTGTCTGTAAAGAAAAAGTTATAAGAGTAATTTGAAGCAAGTTCTTTTATTTCAGATCCAACTTGACCATTTGATCCTGTTACTAAGATATTATAAGTATTAGAGTTTGAATTAGGCATAATAGTTTACTCCATATTCAAATATCTCTTTATCATCTGTTATATCAAAAAGTTTTGGTTGAGTTTTATCTTTAGCTGATAGGTTTAATTCATCATGATTTAAAATCCAATTTATATTTAGATTTTTATCATCAAATGCTATTCCTCTATCACATTCAGGGTTATAGTAGTTATCCACTTTATATGCAAAGATTGTATCATCTTGTAAAACTACAAATCCATGAGCAAAGCCTCGCGGGATCAGTAGTTGTTTTTTATTCTCAGCACTTAGTTCAACAGCTACATGTTGTCCAAACGTTGGAGAGTTTTTTCTAATATCAACTGCAACATCTAAAACTCTTCCAGAAATTACTCGTACAAGTTTTGTTTGTGCATGAGGAGGTAATTGATAATGAAGACCTCTTAGAACTCCTTTGCTAGATTTTGATTCATTATCTTGGCAGAAGTTTATTTTCAGCTTCATTCCTTGCTGCCCGTTGGGAAGATAACCCAAAAATTCTTCAAGTTTATCAGCTCTAAATGTTTCAACAAAGTAACCTCTAGAATCACCATGAACTTTTGGTTCAATAATTACAACATCAGGAATAGCTGTTCTAGTAAATTGCATACTATTTCATCCTTCTTGGTTGATTTGCTCTAGAGATTAGATATTGACCATATTGGTTTTTCTTTAAAGGTTCAGCTAGTTCTAAAAGTTTTTCTTTACTTATATATCCCATTTCATAAGCTATCTCTTCAAGGCATGCTACTTTTAAACTTTGTCTATTTTCAATAGTTTGAATAAAAGAAGAAGCTTCAAGCAAAGATTCATGAGTTCCAGTATCAAGCCAAGCGTACCCTCTTCCCATTAGTTCAACTTTTAATCTACTTTCATTAAGGTAATCTTGATTTAGTGTTGTAATTTCTAATTCACCACGATGGCTTGGTTTTACATCTTTAGCTTTTTTTACAACATCAGAAGGATAGAAGTATAATCCTACAACAGCGTAGTTTGATTTTGGAGTTTTTGGTTTCTCTTCGATAGAAATTACATCACCACTATCATTAAATTCAGCTACTCCATACCTTTCAGGGTCTGAAACGTAGTAACCAAACACAGTTGCTTTATTTTCATCTTTAGCATTTTTTATACTTTTAGCTAATAGTTCAGTTAAACCATGACCATAGAAGATATTATCACCAAGAACTAGACAAGCATCATCACCATTTAGGAATTTTTCACCTAAAATAAATGCTTGAGCTAAACCATCTGGGCTTGGTTGAACTACATATTCAAATTTCATACCAAGTTCACTACCATTTCCTAAAAGATTAATAAAGCTAGGTTGATCTTGAGGAGTTGTAATAATAAGTACTTCTTTAATACCTGCAAGCATTAAAACTGACAAAGGATAATAAATCATAGGTTTATCATATATTGGAACTAATTGTTTACTAACACCTTTTGTGATTGGGTATAGTCTTGTTCCACTTCCCCCTGCTAGGATTATGCCTTTCATTTATCTTCCCTTTTTTTTAAATATATGTTTTATTCTATAATATTTTAGCTTGATTTAATAAATCAACAACTTTCGAAGGTTCAATATTTTTCATACAAACATTATCTTTACAAGCTTTCATAACTTCAGTTTTATAGCAAGGGCTACATTTTAATCCGGCAGAAATTATTGTTACTTCATTAAATGGTGTTTTATATGGACCTGTTTGAAAAGCTGGTGTTGGACCAATTAGACAAAAAACAGGAGTATTTATAGCAGAAGCTATATGAGCAGTTCCTGTATCTGTAACAACTAAAGCTTTTGCATTTTCTAAAACTGCAATCATTTGAGATATTGATACTTTTCCTACTAAATCAATAATATTTGAATTATAAGGTTTTAGTGGTTCAAAAAACTCTTCTTCTCCTTTTGCTCCAATTAAAATTACTTTTTTATCTTTTGGAAGTAAATTTAAAAATTCTTTCCAATTTTTATGAGGCCAAGCTCTATAATTCAGTCTTTTCTTTTTGTTATGAGAATTACTTGGGCTAACTACAATATAATTATTTGGTAAATTAAATTTATTTTTAATCTCATCAAAATTTGAGCCAAAAACTTTGGGAAAAGATTTATCTAAATTTTCTTTTGAAATTATGCTTGAATAAAATTCTTTACAAATTTCAACCATATGAGTTTTTGTAATATTTATATTTTCACTAAACCAACCAACTTTTTTCTTTGCAACAATTCTTTCAACCAAACTTTTAAACTGTTTTCCCATTTCAAAATTTATTAAAATATCATAAGGTTCTTTTTTTGAGTGATTAATTACAAATTTTTTTTGAGAACTAAAAAATATTGGGATTTTTTTATGTTTTAAAGGAAAAATGATGTTTACTCTTTTATCATATTCAAAAAGTTTTGATGCTGCTGGAGTTGATACATAATCAATTACTACATCTTCACCAAACTCTAATTTCAAGGCATCAATTACAGAAGTAGAATATACTAAATCTCCTAAAGCACCACATCTTACAATCAAAACTCTTTTAACATCTTGCATTTTTTGCCTAACCAATTAATATAAAAAACCAACAACAAACATGAAGAACTATTGTAAACATTACAGCAGTCGAACCTATATCTTTTGCATTCTTTGCCAAAGGATGAATCTCTTTTGTACATAAATCAACTACATTCTCAACTGCAGAATTTAATAATTCTACAATCAAAACCAAAATTCCAGTTACAAGCAATATTAACTTATTTGTCAAAGTAGTATCAATATACAAAATCCCAGCAATTATAAAAATCGCACAAAAAAGCTCCAGCCTAAAAGAACTCTCTGTCTTAACAGCAGTTATTAAGCCATCTAGTGCATACTTGGTATTTTTAAAAAGATTATATTTTGGTTTATTTTGCATTTTTCTCCATTTTACTTAAAATTTCTACTAATTCAAAAAAATATTTAACATCACTTCCAACTCTTTTTTTTATAAACTCTTTTTTGTAAAGCCATAAAAAAAATCTAAGTTTTTTACTAAAATTCATTAATTTATCTTTGAATTCAAAATTATTTGAAAACTCTAAATATCTATTGATTATTTTTTCATAATCTATCTTAAAAGTAAGCTCTTTAATTTTTGTAAAAGAAAGTAAAAATAGTAAAAAATCTCTGTATTGTAAAGTTTTAATATCTACACTTTTATCAAAACTCTCTTCAAAATCTATAACAAAAACTTTATTATCTTTAAAAGTAAAATTTCTTAACTGGCTTCCACCATGAAAATAACCAAAATTATGTATTTTTGAAAGTTGTATCAAAATCAAATCCACGTAAAAATAAAAATCTTCAGAAGATATGTTTTTATCTCTTAAAATTGCATTTACACTCTTTCCACTATCTTCCAAAACAAAATATTTCTCTTTTTTTACTACTATTTTTGGAACATTTATTCCAAGCTCATAGAATTCTTGTAATTTTGAAGATTCAAATTCTAAAGCCTCATTTTCATCTTTTTTTAAAGGAGGAATTAAAAGTTCAAAAGGAAAAAATTTATAAAAAAATTCTTGAAGTTTATCTGGCTTTGTAGCTCTTGCTTTTTTTAGCCAATAATGCTTCTCTTCAAAATTAAAAGGAAATATATCATCCCTTGATAATTCAAACTCTTTTTGTGCAAATATTTCAATACTACTCAATATAACTTTCTACTTTTTATAAATATCATTGTGAAATTCTTTAAATCTTTTGTGTTGCCAAAGCCAATAATCAGGCTTTTCAAAAATTTGTTTAGAAACTATATCATTTTGAATTTGAGTTAATTCTCTTACTTTATCTTCTGTTTTAAACTCAAAAGTTTTAACGTCTATCGGTTCACAAACCTTTATTGTCCAATCTCTAAAACCGTTATTTATAGTAAATATTGGAATTATAATTGCATCAAATTTTAGTGCCAATCTTGATGTTGAATCTGTAGCTTTATCTTTTTGTCCTAAAAACTCTATTTCAATCCCGCTTCCAATATGCTGATCAATTACAACTGCAATACTTTTGTTATCTTTAAAAGCTTTTAGCATACCTTTTGCAGCACTCTCTTTTTCCAGCATTGTAATTTTATTCTTACTTCTTGCAATCTCATATTTCTTTTGTATGTGTGGATTATTCATTCTTCTATTTACTACAGCAATCTCTCCAAACATCAGAGCAATATATGGTAAAGTAATCTCCCAACCACCATAATGCGCCGTTATGTAGATAATTTTTCTATTATCTTGAAATGCTTTTTCTATTATCTCTTTATTTAAAATATTTGCTTTTTTTAAAAGTTCATCTTTAGAAATTGTTTGATTTTCTATAAATTCATACATATTAAAAACTAGACTTCTATAAGAATTATAAATGATTTCTTCTTTTCTTTTTTGACTTATAGTATCTTTATAAACTAAATCAAGATTTGCTCTTGCAATTTTCAAATGTTTTTTATCTACTTTATATGCCCAAAAAGTAAGAAATTTTAAAATTTTTTCCATAAGAAGTTTTGGAGTAATTAAAAACAGAAAAATAAAAATATTGTATAAAAAAAGTCTAAAATAGTCTTTTATCTGCCTATACATAAAATTTCCTTTGCTATTTTTATAATATCTTTTTCATCTATTTCATTTATTGAAAAATCTTGCTTATCCAATTTGAAAGGATTTACAATACTTTTAGATTTTATAGTTCTGTTTATACTCGTAATATAAGTATTTCTATAATCAGGAGTATTTCCAAAAATAGTAATACTAGGAATATTCAAAGCCCAAGCCATGTGAGTAGGTCCCGTATCATTTCCTATTACTAAATCCACTTTAGAAACTAAAGCTTTTAAACTATTCAAGTCTATTTTAGGTAAAACTTTTGCACTTGATCTGTTCGCTATAAAAGAAGCCACTTCACGCTCTTCTTCGTTTCCCCAAGCTATGATAAAATTTTCATTCATACAACAAACTATTTTAACAAACTTCTCTTTAGAATACATTTTACTCTTCCAACTAGCACCAACTATGAGCAAAATATTTTTTCTATTTTCATCCAAATATTTATAAATTTCTTTATTTTCATTTTTAAAATATAAAAAAGGTTTTTTATTTAAAATATCATCTTTTGATATATCAAAATTTAGAGCTTTACTAATCAAAAAACAGTTTCTATCTATAACATTTTTATCATATTCTATAGAAATTTTCTTTTTATAAAAAATAGATGCTAACCCTTCTCTTGTAGAGTTTTTACAAAAACCTACAATATTTTTTCCCAAAATTCTAGCTACAAGAGCTGATTTAATAAGACCTTGTGCATCAATTATTAAATCATATTTCTCATTTTTAAAACTTTTAATAAAAGAGATTTGAGAAAAAATATTTTTTTTTGACTTTTTTATAGATTTAAGATTTAAATTTATTATTTTATCTATGTTAGGATTATTTTCTAAGACTTTAGAAAAAGCTTCTTCTACAAACCAATGTATTATTAAATTTGGATAAGCTCTTTTTAAAAACTCCAAAGCTACCATAGAATGAATAATATCACCCATAGCAGATAGCTTTATAATAGCTATCTTTTTCATTATAAAATCTCTAAAAATATATCTTTTGGAAGTTCAAGCTTTTCAATGTATGAATCTACTAAAAATGACTTATTTGGGAGCTCTAAATGCAAAGTATCTCCCAATAAAATATATCTAACCTTTGGTCTACTAAAGTCAATATTCACAGCAAGATTAAGTGCTAGCATAAATGAAAGCCACTGCATAGTATCCAGAGATGGTAAAAGTTCCCCATACTCTTCTAAATCTCTTTGTTTTGGTAAAGATTTTTTTGAAAATTTCAACATATAAGCTACTATAACCCTTGAAGAGTGAAAAAAATCATAACTCAAACCATTTAAAATAAACTCAAAAGCATTATCGTTTGATTTATAAAAATTCAAAGTTGTTCCAATTGAATGAAGCTTTGAAGCTATAACTAAAAGAGTTTTATAATAATTATCTAATTTATGAACTGGTTTTAACACTTCAAATATTTTACTTGCATTTGTACCTACATAGGCACTTTGTTTTTCACATATTTGAAATCTATCAAGCAAACTTCTAACACTAACATTAAAATTTTGTGGAAATTTATGATTTGAACTTCTAAGTAAATCTGTAAGATAAACCCCTTCTCTTACTCCGACTCCAGATGTTACAACTGTTTTTGTTTTTAATTCATCAAGAATTGTTTTAAAAATAAATGTTCCCTCTTTAATAGTATCAATTCTATCTCTTTTAACACCTATTTTTTCTAAATCATCAATTGTCTTTGTTTTTAAAATATCTGAAAATAACTTTTGCTCACTTTTTACACTATATGTAAAACCATGAATTGCATCTAATGGATAAGAGTTTTTTTGCATAATTAATTTTGATAAAAATCTAATACTTCCACCAATTCCTACAACTTTTGAAGGAATTTCTTCTTTTAGTTCGAAAACCTTTTTTAAGCTATCTAAAATATATTTTTTTGCGCCATCTAAATTATTTTTATTGAAATATAATTCTTTCAATCTTACAGTTCCAACGTCCAATGAAATTGATTTAGTTATTTTTCCATCTTTTACAAAACAAAATTCAGTAGAACCCCCACCAATATCAACAGTTACAAAATTATCATCTGGCAATAAGTTTGAAGTTGCAACTCCACCATAATAAGCTTCTTTTTCACCATTTATAATTTTAATGTTTAATCCTAAACCATTTTTAACCCTATTTAAAAATATTTTAGAATTAGGAGCATCCCTTAAAGCTGATGTAGCTACACAGAAAATTTTTCTTGATTTCAAAGCATTTGAGATATTTAAAAAAGATTTTAAAGCTTCATAGGCCCTTTGCATTGGAATTTCCTGAAGATTTCCACCATTTTCATAGCAACCTTCAGAAATTTTTACTTTACTTTTAGTCTCATTTATAAGACTAAACGCAAACCGACTACTCTTTTCTAAAACAACCATTCGCATTGAGTTTGACCCAATATCGATGATTGTTGTAATTTTTGACATATTAGTTTTCTTCTTCCATTAGCTGTTCATATTTAAACTTTAGCTCTTCTAATGTCTCTTCATTATCTGGATCTAATATTATACAATCAACAGGACAAACCTCAACACATTGCGGTTCTTCATAGTGCCCAACACATTCAGTACATCTATCAGGATCAATTACGTAAATTGGATCTCCCTCTTCAATAGCGTAGTTTGGACATTCTTCTCTACAAGCATCACATGCGATACATTCATCCATAATTATTAAAGCCATATATCTTCCTAGTATAATTTATTGTTTTGGAGTTATACCCAAAAATCTTTAATATTTTCTTTAAAATAATCAAATTTATCTTTATATTTTGTGAGAAAAATAATATCTTCACCTCTATATAAATATAAATCATTACTTATAAACAAAGCTGCTTCTAGGTCAAAAATTCGCAAATCACCACAAAAAAGTACAAAATTATAATCTTTAGCATTTGCCAAACTCAAAGCTGTAGCTCCTAGAATTCTGAACTTAATATTTGTTTTATTTAAAATCTTACAAATATCTGGATATTTATAGCCTCTTTCAAAAACAGCAACCTTTGAACTATCACTTTGAATTTGACTTAGCTCTTTTTTGTTATTTAAACAAAAATATTTTACCTCTTCTTCAAGAACTTTGTAAACCAAAATATTTGAAGCTAAATTTGCGACAAACCCAGCAATAGTAACATCTCCCTTTTTAACACCAACAGATGTCCCAAAATAAGGTATTTTTGAAAAGAAATTATTACTTCCATCAAGTGGGTCTATTACAAATGTAATATCTTTGCCAAAATCTACATATCCACACTCTTCACTAAAAATATTTCCAAACTCTTTTAAATTTTGTATAAATATATCTTCAAATAAAATATCAATTTTAAGAGAATTATCACCTCCAAATCCTATTTTATCAGTATAGATAAAATCATCTTTTTGTAAATTATTTTTTATATACTCAAAAATTTGAATATTTGATTGAATTATTGCATTTTTTATTTTTTCCAAAACTATAAACTCTCTTTTTCTAAATATTCTCTTTTGAAATTTTTTCAAGCTCTATAAAATAGGCATGAGATATATAAATTACATAAAAAATTGCTACAAAAAGTGCAATAAATGGAATTGATGATGTAAAATATAGCACAAAAGTTCTAATTCTAAAAGAGTTAGAATTTTTAGAATAAATTATTTTATATTCTTCTTTACTTAAAATTGTTGAAGATACATCATAGTTTAGAAGTTTATGAAAGAAATAGTACAAAGGTAAATAAAGAGCTATTAAATTTACAAGTGGTAAGAAATATAAGGGAACTAATAAAATATATAAAAGTACCATCATAAAAAAAGCTTTCAACAAAATCCAAATAGCTCCTAAAATAGTTCCATAAGGTTTCAAATCTAGATTATTATAATGATTTTTCTTAAGATAATTTACTACAAAGGGTGTTAAAAAACCAATTATTATTAAAGTTAAAATCACACTTAGATGAAAAATAAAAATAGCTCCAACTGTGTAAAGTAAAAATCCAGCCAACCAAGAAGTAATTGAATATTTAAATAAAAAAACTACGAAATATGTAAGCCAAACAAAATAAAATGGTGCATTTTCATCAATTATTACCTCTCCACCATTTTGTGAAGTTTCTGCAACAGTTTTTAGAGTATCTATTCCAAAACTAGCTGCTCCAAAAAATAAAATATATAAAATTATCATCGTAACAAGCAATGGAATCAAAGCTAGCTTTAGCATTGAAGAGCTAAAAAAATCTCTTATACTTCTTCTTAAAATCTCTATCTCATTCATTTTTTTATTCTTTTTTATTTGATTTTTTTGTATTTTACCTTGAAATAATTAAAAGTCAAACCTTGTTCTATACTCACATTTTTGACAAAGTTCTTCTGTTAAAATATTTTTTTTAAAGCCCTGTATCATATTTTGCGCTCTGTGAGTTTGTAAAATTTCTTTTATTGAAGAGTTATTTATATTTCCAAGATTTATATTAGCATCCAAATCCAAACAACAAGGAACAACAGTTCCATTTGCCAAAATTCCAAAATGAGAGTTTAACCCATAACAAAAACCTTTTGTACTAACTATCTCATTTTTGAGATTTGGCCAAGCAAAGTATTCATCAAAATTTATAAAAATTTTTCTATCAACTCTTATATTTTTTGGTTTTGTCTGATAAATTTGATTGATATCTAATTTTGAATCAAAGAAATCATTTAACTTCTCAAAAACTTTTTTGTTAAATTCAAAGGCTGTTTTTTCATCATCTAAATTCCAAATTCTAAAATTTATAAAATATTCATGCTTTTTTTCTTGTGCAAATTTCACAAACTCTAATATAGGATTTAAATACTCTTCAAAACTTTTTTTATGAGAATTTGCATTGTATGAATTTAGTGAAAAATTTATCTGTTTTATTGTTGAATTCGATAAAGCTTCATAATGTTTTTCACTTATATTATTTGCTGTTGTTGTAATATTTACTTTTAAATTGTGTTTTAAACTAATATTTAAATATTCTTGTAAGTTTGTAAGAACCAAAGGGTCACCAACAATATGATATGCCAATTCATTTGTAAAATCTTTTAATTCGTGATTTAATCTATCAAAAGTATCTAAATTCATAATTTTATTTGGCATTAGTTTTGGTGGACAAAATGTACATTTTAGATTACATATATTTGTAAGTTCAATATGTACTTTTCTAAACTTTTTTATAGCTTTTCCTTATTTTTTGGCAGATTGTAACCAATAATAGCAAAATAATCGATTACTAAAAATAGTTTAAATATAATTTACAAAAATTAAAGGTCGAAAATATGGAAATGATTTTAAATGAAGATGATATGGTTATTGGTGCTAGATTTGAAAATGGAACAATTCAAGATTATATAGATGAAAACAAAAATTACGGTCTTCTAAGAGTAGAAGATACGACTTGTAACTGGTTTTTATTTAATAAAAATGAAAGTGATGAAGAACTTCAAAAATTATATAAGGAAATTATAAAAAAAGAGCATTATATTCAAGATGATTTTGGAGAAGAAATTGTAATTTTCAACAAAAAAGGTAAACACTCCTTTGAAGAATTAGCAAAAAAAATAGATGATTACCTAGGAGATGAATTAAGTGCTTTTATCTAATCCATAAATAATTTTTTATAAATATTATCAAAATTCTGAATAGGTTTTGGATTGAACTCCTCTTCCTTTTCTAAGCTCCAAAAAAGGTGCTTGTTTCTAAACTTTTCAGTAGCTGGTTTGAAACTTATGCTAAAAGCTGTAGCTATTACTACGTTAGCCAATTTGTCTCTAAATAAAAACTCATCTTTCAAATATACTGTATCAAAAAAAATATTAGCTTGTTTTTTTATTACTTCGTATCTAGGTTTTTCATCTAAAATTTTACCATTACCATTTAAATAAATTCTTTCTGTATCATAGCTGTAACGATTAAATCTTGTAGAATACGTCGCTATATCTATAAACTTATCAACATATTTCTCGTGAACTTTAGAAATCTCATATCTATCATTTAAACTTAACATTCCTGCATTTTTTAAAAGATAGATATAAACTTCTTTTAAATCAAGACTCTCTATTTTATCATTTAAGTTTTTTTGTGCTTTTATTAAAATTTTGCTATCCATATTAAATAGTATATGATATGTTCCAATTCCATATTTTAAAAAAATATCTCCATAAAATATACTAGCAATTGATATTGAAAGTAAAAAGAACATTAAAAAACTTCTAAATAATTTTGCAAACAGAAAACTAATAAAGAAACAAAATGATATTACAGAAATATTAGAAAAAATGAATAGCAACTTTTCAGGTAAAACAAACTCTATTGATGGCATTAAACTACTTTGATAAAAAATTATTTTTTAAATATTAATTGTATTCATGATAGTATAACAGAAGAAAAATTATTTTTAGATTTTGTGGATGGGGTAGAAGGATTCGAACCTTCGAGTGACGGTACCAAAAACCGTTGCCTTACCGCTTGGCGATACCCCAGAAGGATTGCATAAAAGTGGAGCTGGTGAAGGGAGTCGAACCCCCGACCTGCTGATTACAAATCAGCTGCTCTAGCCAACTGAGCTACACCAGCACTTTTATCTTATTTAAATGGTGTCAAAAGAGAGACTTGAACTCTCGACCTCCGGCTTATGAGACCAGCGCTCTAGCCAGCTGAGCTACTTTGACATAAGAATTATAATTGGTTGCGGAAACAGGATTTGAACCTGTGACCTTCGGGTTATGAGCCCGACGAGCTACCTAGCTGCTCTATTCCGCGATAAAAAAATAAAGAACACACTTTAAAAAAGTGGAGCGGGAGACGAGACTCGAACTCGCGACAGTCTGCTTGGAAGGCAGAAGCTCTAGCCAACTGAGCTACTCCCGCATATAACCTTCTGTAAAAAGGATTGGAATTATACATAAAAAATATTAAAAAAAACTTAATTTTTTTAAATTTTCCTCTAAAAATAGGTTTTACTTTTAAAGAAGTGGTATTATAATTGAATAACTATTAAAAAATACTTAATTAAGAAATTAGTATATTATTTAAAGGTTAATTCCTAATCTATTTAGTAAAAAAATCATGATAAAATAAGTACTTGCTGTTATAAAAATAGAAATTATTAATGCTGAATAAAAATTAGTATATTTCAATAAAATTGGTAAAGATATAAAAAGTATAAGAGAAGGTATTACTAACCAAAAAATTGATATTGAAAGCTTTGAAATAGTTTCTAAATTTTTTGTATCAATATAAATCCAAATAAATGCCATTACTGACACTAAAGGAATAGATGCTAGTATTGAACTTATTAGAGAATTTCTTTTTGAAATTTCTGATATTAAAACTATTAAAATTGCGGAAATCAATACTTTTATTAGATAATACATTATATGAATCTTTTTTAATATTTATAAGAAAAATAGATGTTCAATTAAAATCTTTAATCCTATTCCTATTAATATTATTCCTCCAATTTTTTCAGCTTTATCTTCTAAAAAAGTTCCACCTTTTGTGCCAATAAATACTCCTAAAAAACTAAAAACAAAAGTAACAACTCCAATAATTAACATTGATAAAAAAGGATTTATATCAATTAAATTAAGTGTAAATCCTGCTGCCATAGCATCTATACTTGTTGCTATTGCTAGCATCAATAGAACTTTATTTGTAATTACTGTTATTTCATCTTCTGTACCTTCTTGAAAACTTTCATAAAGCATTTTTCCACCAATAACGCCTAAAAGAGCAAATGCTATCCAGTGATCTATAGAAGTAATAAATGTACCAAGTCCTATGCTTGCAAGATATCCAAATAGTGGCATTAGAGCTTGAAAAAAACCAAATAATAAAGCTACTTTAAAAGCCAAAGACTTACTGAAATTCTGAGATTTTACACCCAAACCAATTGAAACAGCAAATGCATCCATCGATAATGCAAATGCTAACAGAAATATTTCCAACATTTTTTACCTTTATTAATAACCAAAAAATAGAGCTTAAAAACTCTAAGCAATACTGAGATATAGTATCAAAAATGCTTTTAAAGAAGACTAAATGAACACTATGAATACAATTAAAGAAAATAGGAATTCTCACAATTTTGATACAAAAAATTCAATCTCTAAAAGAAACACATTATATGCAACTGTACTAACTTTTATAACTATGATTGTAGAGATAATTTCTGGATATTATTATAATTCTATGGCTCTTTTAGCTGATGGTTGGCATATGAGTTCTCATGCTTTGGCTTTAGGTTTAGCTTTTATGACCTATGTTTTATCAAGTCGTTACGAAAATGATTTTAGATTTAATTTTGGAACTTTTAAAATAGAAGTTTTAGGTGGTTATACAAGTGCTCTTTTACTTTTAATAGTAGCGTTTTTCATGGCTTTTCATTCTATTGAAAGACTTTTAAATCCAGTTAATATTGCTTATGAACAGGCCATTTTTGTAGCTATTATAGGATTGTTTGTAAATCTTATTTGTGCTTGGCTTTTGAAAGGTAATCACTATCATCATGAGCACAATCACCACCATGGCCATGAACACCTTCATGATTTAAATTTAAAGGCTGCATATGTTCATATAATAACAGATGCCCTAACTTCTGTATTGGCTATTATCGCACTAATTGGCGGAATGCTATGGGGAGTTATCTGGTTAGACCCAATCATGGGAATTATTGGTTCAATTTTGGTATTTATTTGGGCTATTGGGATTGTTAAACAATCAGGTAAAATACTTTTAGATGCTGAAATGGATGAGCCAATAGTTGAAGAGGTAATTGAAGTAATCAACTCTTTAAAACAAAATATTATAATAGAAGATTTACATATATTTAGAGTAGGAAAAGGTAAGTTTAGCTGTATTTTAACTCTAAATTCGAATAACAATATAGACATTAATCATATAAAAAAGGAGCTCTCAATACACGATGAACTAGTTCATATAATAATAGAGCTCAAAAAACCTATCCAATCTTAATAAGATTGGATAAGTTTATAACTCAGAATCAATAAGTTTTTTCAAGTTTTCTAATCCAAATTCTTGCAAAGGTTTACCATTTACAAAGTAAGAAGGCGTTTTATTTGCGCCCAAAGTTTTTGCATCTTCTAAATCTTGCTTAATTATGGCATTGGCTTTTTTACTTTCTATAAACTCTTTTAATTTTTGCATATCAAGACCTTTTACATTTGGTAAAATATCCCACAAATCTTTTATATTAACTTGATGATGTTTCACCCAATAATTTTGAGTGTCAAAAATAAAATCTAAAACATCAATAAATAAGCCCTGTTCTCTTGCACCCTCTAATATCATTACAGCATAATCTGAATCTTTATGATAAGGTGCATATCTAAGAACTAGTTTGATTTTTCCTTCATTTTTTTTCATTATCTCTTTTACATGAGGATGAAATAAGGCACAAGTTTCACAAGCTGGGTCAAAAAACTCAACTAATTGAACTTTAGCATCTTCATTTCCAATAACAAATGAATAATCCCTTTGAAATAAAGATGATTGTTCCTCTGACATTTTTATAAACTTTTCTGATTCTTTGTTTTTATAAATATATCCTACAACTAAAAATAATACTATTACTGCTATTGTAGATAGTAAAACTAGTTTTTTATTTTGCATTAAGTCTCCAATTTTAAAATTTTAAAAGATTTTATTATAATTATTGTGTAGTCTTTGTTTACTACAAAATAGAAGATGAAAAATCTTTTTCTAGTTGTTTTGGATTATTTTTTAACATATACATTATGCCAATAGAAGCCTCATCTGGAAAAATCTCAAAGTTTTTACCTTTTAAACCTTCAAATGTATTTTTTACAACTTCAGCAGGTGTCGCTTTTTGCATTTCCAAATTTTTTGACATTTTTGTATCTATTGGTCCTGGAAAAACTTCATAAACATCTATAGCTTTTGTTTTTAATTCCATTCTAATAGCTTGCATAATTGAATGTAATGCACTTTTTGAAGCACAATACTGAGCCATTGAAGGAAGATTCATAAATGCAAGAACTGAATTTATTGTAATAATTACACCATTTTTTTTAATCTTTGGATAAATCAATTTTGTAATATTTAAAGTTCCAAAAACATTCACCTCAAAATCATTTCTTAATGTTTCGAATATTCGTTTTTCATTATTAACTCCTGCATTATTTATTAATATATCAATATAATCTATTGAATTTACCAATTTTTCGATATCTAAATTGCTTGTAATATCTAATTTAAAAACCTCAATTCTATTATCATCTAAAATATTTAATCCACTCAAATTTTCAATATTTCTAGCGCAACAATATATTTTTTTTACCTCTTTTTCTAAGCAATAATTTACAAAGGCTTGTCCTAAACCTCCATTTGCACCTGTGATTAATACAACTTTATCTTTTAAATTCATTTTTAACCTCTTTTAATAAATTTTATAAACTTTATTTGATAGTTTCAAAGAGTATAGTTTCTTTTAAATTAGTTGTCAAGGTAGTTTTGTAAGACAAATCTAATCAAATTTTGTAAAAGAGAAAAAAATTTTAATAAAATATATGAGAATATTCTAAACATTATTTTATAAATACTTGAAAAAGTAATATTTTTATCTAAATAATAATGCTATCCTGTTAAAATATGCCAAATATTAGGTGCTAGAAGGGAAATATTATCAGTGCCAATATTATTTATTACTTTTAATTCTGTGTAGAGTAATATTCTAGACAAATAAGTTCAAATAAGATAGACAAAGCTTACTTAAAACATAGGGGACTGATATAAAAACTTTGATGATATTGATAATATTAGTAAACATTTCTTTTGCTAATATCCAAAATAAAAAATTTTCAATTTCTGTTTGTACTACTTCAACTTTAGAATACGCAACAACTTGTAAAAAAAGAATTGAAAATAGTTCTATAGATAATGTAGTTTTCATAGTAAAAGAGAGAAACAATAGATTTCAAACTTATTTAGGATTATTTGATTCAACAAAAGAAGCTAATCAAGCTATTAAAAACAGCTCAAGCTATGTTAAGCAACAAGGTCCTTTCAGCAAAGAAATTAAAGATAATATTGTAAATCTAGTAAATTCTAACTTGCCATATATAGATATTAATCATAATGTAGCTTTTGAAGAAAAAGTTGCTGAGGAAATCTTAAAATTTAAAGTACCTCTTGAAGAAAATAAAGAATCTAAAGATTATTTTTCAGAAGAAAATATTGTAATTAAAAATGATGAACCAATAACTAAAGCGGAAGAAATTAAAGAAAAATTAGTTGAAGATAACTCAATAAAACAAAATATACTTATTCAAGAAAATGTAGTTAAAGAAAATATGCCTAATGAAACAAATGAATTAATAAATAGTAATATTAATTTATCAAATAAAGATGATTTATATAAATTTGAAGAAATAATTATTGAGGTTAGTTCAAAAACTAATATGATGATTGTAAAAGCTAAAGAAAATAATGAACTTACAACTTTAAAAACATATAATGTTTCAACAGGTAAAAATAATGTAAAAAAACCTAAAGGTTTAGGTAAAATTTCTGAAATCACTTTAAATCCTACATGGTATCCAACACAAGATACTTTAAAATCTTTTAGAAAAAGAGGAATATATTTGCCTTCAGTTGTTCCTGGAGGACATAAATTAAACTATATGGGTGCAGCAAAATTAAATCTTACTCATATTGTAAATGGTGTACAAACTTTTAGAATACATGGAACATTAAGTGAACATACTATTGGGACAAATGAATCTGCAGGGTGTATAAGAATGAAAAACGAGGAAGTTGTTCAATTAGCAAATTTACTTAAAGATTTCAGTAAATATAAAAGTATGGATAATATAACAGTAGTGCTTGATTAATTTTAATACAATTCTCTTCTATAATCTTGTGCTTACTTTTGACTTAAATATAAACCGTAGAGAAAAAGGTATTTTTTATTAGTATTTATGAGAATATTCTAAGCATTATTTTGTAAATATCAAAAAAAATAATAATTTTATTCGAATAATAATCTTTTTATAATAATTTCTGATAAAATAAACTGTAAATGTGTTTATGACATTAGGGGATTAATGCGTATAGGGATATTATCAAATCAAATTAAAGAAAGTGGTATAAATAATAATAAATTACTAACTAATTCTTTAGAAAAACTATCAACTGGAATAAGACTCAACAAAGCATCTGACGATGCTTCCGGAATTGCAATATCAGATAAACTTAGAACTCAGGCAACAGGTGTTAAACAAGGTATAGCAAATGCAAATAGTGGTATAGCTATGATGAGTATAGCTGATAAGGCTATGGATGAGATGAGTAATATTTTAGATAAAATCAAAGCAAAAGCTATACAAATGAATACAGATACAACTTCCCAAGAAGGAAGAAAGATTATAAAAACTGAGATCTTAAAGCTAATAGATAACTATGATAATATTGCTTGCCAAACAAACTACAATAGAACTCCTCTTTTAACAGGTTGTGCTAGCCCTTTTGATTTTCAAGTTGGTGGGAATTCAAATGATTTAATAACTGTTGATATTGATAATGTTCAATCTAGACAAATGGGACAAGCTGATCCTTATAAACTTAAAAATTTTATAACAGGGTTCAATCCTATGCCTATTAAAGAACCCCCAGCAGTTAATTTTGAAAATAATAATTTTTCAGAAGGTAGTAAAGGATGGATTGTTACAAAGGCAGTAGCTCAAGCTGGAATTACAAAAATTGCAGGTTTTCCAATGCCAGAAGATATCACTTATCCCGCAAATACAACAAACAAAAAAGACTCAATTGGTAATATGACCTACTCAACTGTTTTTAGTGATAATAAAGTGTCTTTATCTAGTTCAGGTTCTAGTATCAATGGATTTGATGTAATCAGAGGTCCTTATTTAGAAAGTGAAAATGCAATTAACATTTCAAAAGATTCAATAATTACTGTTAAATGGGATGCAAAAGGTGGTAATGATGCTTACGATGTTTTTGGCTACTTAATAAATGTAAATACAGGTGAACCTGTAATTATTATGAATGAAACTGGCAACAGTATGTTGGGAACAACTATCCAAGAATCATCAGTTACAATTCCAAAAGATGGTGAATACAAATTTGTTTTTGTTTCTGGGACATATGATTTAACAGGAGGTAAGGCTTTAGGTGCGACATTAAATATAAATGAAATTTTAATTGAAAATAATTCTATGCCTAAAATCCCTAATACTACTGCTCCTTTATGTGCATGTGATGCAACAATTCTTGTTAGAAATGATGATAGTCCAACTTTACTTCATCAAGCAATAAAACTTATGGAAGTTGTAGATGAAGCTTTAACTCAGCTAAATTCACAAAGAGCAAATGCTGGTGCTGGAATAAATCAATTAGAATCAAGTGTAAGAAATAGTTTAACAAGTTATACAAATTTAAAAAATGCAGAAAGTGTAATAAGAGATTTGGATTATGCTCAAGAGAGTGCAAATTTTAATAAACTAAATATCATTGCACAAGCTGGTTCATATGTTCAATCTCAAGCTAATAATATTGATAAACAAGCAGTATCTCAATTGTTAAAATAATAATTCTAACAACTTGACTTTAAATCATATATTTTAATTCTAATGTTAATTGGAAAACTATAGCTTCTAATTTACATTTCTACCTGACGATTTATTTTTTTCAAATATTCTGATTAGTTTTTTTAAGAATTTCAAATTCTTCTTTTGAAGTATATTTAGCTTTTTTTATTTCTGTATCAGTTAGAGGTTTTACAATTTTTGACATTTTAACGGTACCGGTATTAAAATTTAATTTAGTACCGTTAATAGTATCGCAATAATATTTAGTTTACATTAAAATACAGTAATATACATTGCAGTGATTTCTTTTACAAATTTCGATTTAATGGATTGTTTTGATATATATATTGGATTATCTTGAAGTAATAGCTGGTGGGTCGTGAAGGACTCGAACCTTCGACCACTCGGTTATGAGCCG
>CAYLKG010000007.1:0-42901 GCA_964384195.1 uncultured Aliarcobacter sp.
TTATTTTATGGTACTTTATTTTAGATTCTTATTTAGCTATTGCATAATGCGGGTTTATACTCTATTTGAAGAGGTTTATTGCAAAAACAGATCTTTACATAACAACAAATTGAAAGTTGGAACTATGTGTATTCAAATTCCTAGTGAAATAATTTATGCATTAGATGCTGTTCCTATTAGATTGTGTAATGGATTTTATACAGATGATGAGATTGGAAGTGATTTTATGCCACAAAAATCTTGTCCACTTGTAAGAGCAATAGTAGGACAATTCTCTTCAAATAATTTTAATGATAAACCAGATTTTGTCTACTCTCCTACAACTTGTGACCAAAAAACAAAAGCAGGAGCAATAATTGAAGCTTTTGGTCATGAAGTTGTTGATGTTGATTTTCCAAGAGTAAAAGAGAGTGAAATTAGTAGAGAATATTTTAGAAGAAGTATAAGAAATTTTGCAATAGATTTATCAAAAAAAAGCGGAAATAAACTTACAAAAACAAATTTAAAAAAAAGTGTTTCAAAAGTAGGATATGCTCAATCTTTGTATCATAAACTTTGTGAATATAGAAAGAAAAATGATGTAGTAATCTCTGGAAATGATATGTTTTTAATAACAAATGCTTTTTTCTTTGATGCAATTGATTCATGGATAAATGCAGTAGAAAAAATTTTAAAAGAGTGCAAAAAAAGAGAAGATGAAGCTCTTTTTGTTGCAAATAAAATAAGTCCTAGAGTCGTTTACACAGGTTCACCACCAATTTTTCCAAATTATAAAGTCCCTTTATTGATTGAACAATCAGATGGAATAATTGTTGCAGATGAGACATGTAGTGCAAATAGAATGTTTAATGATAGAGTTGCTGTTGATGAGTGGTTTGTAAATGATATTTTAGACTCAATTTCAGATAAATATCTAAAAGCTTGTACTTGTCCAATTTTCACAAAAAATCATGACAGGATAAGAAAAATTATAGAGTTAGTAAACAGCTTTAATGCTGATGGTGTAGTTTGCCAATCTTTTGCAGGGTGTACGGTTTATGAAGCTGAACAAAAAAGTGTTTTAGAGGCTATGGAAAAAGCAGGTATTCCAATTTTATATATAGAAAGTGATTATAGCACATCTCAAAGTGGACAATTAAGTACAAGAATAGAGGCATTTATAGAGTCTTTAAAAACAAGAAGGAGAACAAAAAAATGAATTATTTTGTAGGAATAGATATAGGTTCTACTTCAATAAAAATAGTTGTTGTAGATGAAAACAAAAATTTAGTTGGTTATAAAACAAGTGCAAGTGGAAGTATGTTTTATAAGTATGCCCAAGAGACTTTGGAGTTACTTCTAAAAGAACTTAACATAGATATTCAAAGTATTGTATATGTAGTATCAACTGGTTATGGTAGAAAGCTTTATAAAGAGGCAAATGAAAATATAAGTGAAATTACAGCAAATGCCGTTGGAGCGGTTAGGGCTGCTAGTAAATTTGGAGAAATTAAAACTATTATAAATATTGGTGGTCAAGATAGCAAAGCTATTTCATTAGATAGTACAGGAAATGTTACAAATTTTGCAATGAATGATAGATGTGCAGCATGAACTGGAAAATTTTTGGATGTAGTAGCTTTAAAACTTGAAATTGGAGTTGATTAGTTAGGTGATTATCATTTCAAGGCAAAAGGAACACCTTTAAGTGTCAGTAGCACTTGTGCTGTTTTTGCGGAGAGTGAGATTATAGGATTGTTGGGAAATAATCACTCAGTAGAAGATATAGTTTGTGGAGTTCACTACTCAATCGCAAAAAGAATTGTAAAACTTGTAAGAAGAGTAGGAATAAAAGAGGGGATTTATTTTGATGGTGGACCTGCTATGAATCAAGGTTTAGTAAATGCAATAGAAAATGAGCTTGGAGCTAGATTGTTTATTCCTGATTATCCACAAATCACAACCTCTTTTGGTGCTGCGATAATTGCTGTTGATTCTTTTACTTATCAAGAAAAAAATTAACTATGATTTAACACTTTTTATTTTAAATAGTTTACAAGTAGGAGTTTATTATGGATATAGAAATTTTAAAAAATCTAGTTGATTATGGGGTGATTTTTCTTCTTATTTTTATGAGTTTTATCTCTTTTTATTTTTTTATCGAAAGAGTTTTGTTTTACAGAAAAATTGATGTAAAAAGCTTTAAAAATAAAAAGGCTTTGGATATTGCTTTGACAAAGCATCTAACTATTATTGGAACAATTGCATCAAATTCACCTTATATAGGTCTTTTAGGAACAGTTTTAGCAATTATGCTTACATTTATTACTATGGGAAATGGTGATATAGATGCAGCAAAAATTATGAGTTCTTTGGCTCTTGCTTTAAAAGCTACTGCTGTTGGATTAGTTGTTGCTATTATTTCTATGATTTTTTACAATATTTTAAGCAGATTTGCTGAAGTTTTAGAGAGTGAATATGAAACTACAGAAGTATGATTCAATAAATGTAATACCTTTTATTGATGTTTTATTGGTACTTTTAGCAATAGTTTTATTGACTTCAACTTTTATTACAAAAGGTATTATTCCTATTGCTTTACCTAATGCTTCAAATGCTGATACTTTAAAACCAAATAAAGAGGTAGTAATTGTAATAAAAGAGGATGGAACTATTATTTGTGATGATAATATTCAAGGTTTAGAAAATATTAAGGAGCACCTATTGAAATTTTCAAAAGATAATCCAGTTCATATAAATAGCGATAAAAATACAAAATTTGATGTTTTTGTATATGTTTTAGATATGTTAAAAAACATGAATATACAAATATTTCAATAGTGACTAAAAAATGATAAGATATTTAAATTCATTTGTTATAACATCTTTTATATATGCTTTTTTTGCGGTGGCAATTTTTTATTTTTACAACAACAGCAACATAATAATAGAAAAACCAAAAACCCTAAAAACAATATCTTTAAGTCATATTGAGTTAAAATAAGAGGCTCCTAATGTTTTAGAAAAACCTATTTTAGAAGAGAAAAAAGAGCTTGTAAAAGAGGAAGTTAAAAAAGAGATTATTAAACCTGAACCAGTTGTGAAAAAACAAAAGCCAAAAAAAGAGATTAAAAAAGAGTTAGTGAAAAAACAAGAGCCAAAATCTGAACAAATAGCTAAACAAGAGCCAAAATCTGAACAAATAGCTAAACAAGAGCCAACACAAGAGTTGCAAAAAACTCAAGAAACAGTTATAAAAAATGAAGTTGTAGCTCAAAAAGAAGAAGTTAAAAGTATAGAAAAAGTTGTTGATGAAGAAAAAGTCTATTTAGATAAATATTTAGTTCAAATTAGAAACTTAATCAATCAAAATGTAAAATATCCAATCAGAGCTAGAAAACTTTCAATTGAAGGTATTGTTGTTGCTAGATTTAAGCTAGAAAAAGATGGAACAGTTCATAATATAACTATTTTAAAAGGGCATGATTTCTTGCAAAACTCAACTATAGAAGCTATTGAACAGGCTTCAAAATCTTTTCCTAAAACTCCAAAAAGTATAGAGATTCAAATACCAATTGAGTATAAATTAATCTAGTAATTTTTAAAGTAGTTAAAATTTAATTTTTAAGTACTTTAAAATACTCTTCTCTACTTATTTCATAAGCACCTAAACTTGCTAAATGGTCATTATAAACTTGACAATCAATAAGTTTTATATTGTTTTGTTTTGCCCAGTTGCAAAGATGAAAAAATGCTACTTTTGAGGCATCAGTTACATAGCTAAACATACTTTCACCACAAAAAATATCTCCAATTACAAGTCCGTAAAGTCCACCAACAAGCTTATTGTCTAAATATACTTCAATGCTATTTGCAATATCTAAATCATTAAGTTGTGTATAAGCATAAATAAATTCATCACTTATCCAACTACTATCTTCATGCTTTCTTTTTATACTTGAACAATTTTTAATAACTTCAACAAAATTTTCATTTGATTTTACAACAAAACCTTTATTTAAAATGGATTTTTTAAGGCTTTTTGATATTTTGATCTCATTTGGTTTTAAAACCATTCTTTTTTGTGGACTGTACCAATTTATATAACCATAATCATCTATAAACCAGGGAAATAGACCATTTTCATATGCATTTATCAATCTTTGAGGATGAAAATCTCCTCCAATTGCAACTAAATCATTATTCATCTGCTCTAAAGAGGGAAATAAAAAATTATCCTCATCTAAAAGCCAAATTTTCTCTTTTTTATCTAATATTTTCATTTTGGAATTTTAGTTAAAAATATGTTAATATCCAAACTTTTAAAAAGGATTAAATTATTTATGAAAAGATTAGAAGCGTATTTGTCAAGTTTGGGTTATTGCAGTAGAAGTGAAGCAAAGCTTTTTTTGAAATTGAATATAGTTTTGGTAAAAAATGAGAGAGTTTTTAACCCAAGCGTAAAAGTAAACCATAGCGATGTTTTGGTAAATGATGAGCCTTTAGACCCTGAAAAATTGATTATACTTTTAAATAAACCAAGTGGTTATATTTGCTCACACAATGATGCTGGAAGACTTATTTATTCTTTATTACCAAAAAGATATCAAAATAGAAATCCTAAAATTTCAACTATTGGAAGACTTGATATGGATACAACAGGAGCTATTTTACTAACAGATGATGGCGATTTAAATCATAAATTAACAAGCCCAAAAAAAGATGTAAAAAAGATTTATGAAGTAACTTTACAAAATCCTTTAAAAGGTGATGAAAAAGAGCTTTTTTTAAGTGGAGAAATTGTTTTAAATACAGAAGAAAAACCTTTGAAACCTGCTTTTTTAAAAGAAATTAATTCTACTTTAGTTCATCTTGAAATTGTAGAAGGTAAATATCATCAAGTAAAAAGAATGTTTGCATATACTGGAAATAAAGTTGTGAAACTTCACAGATTGGAGTTTGCAAATTATAGAGTTGATGATTTGAAAGAGGGCGAGTTTAGAATAATAGAAAATTATTCAATATAAAAATATTTCATTTTGTAATATTTTTTAAACAATTTAAAACTTTTGGTTATAATAAAAAAATTTAAAGGAAAAAAATGGAAAAAATAGTGATTTGGCACAATAGTTTATGTTCAAAATCAAATAGTGCAAAATCTTTTTTAGAAGATAATAAAATAGATTTTAAAGAGAGAAATTACTTAGAAAATTCTCTTTCAAAAGATGAGTTAAAAGAGCTTTTAAAAAAACTAAATCTTTGTGCAAAAGAGCTTATAAGAGATAGTGAAAAGTTATATATTGATTTAAATATTCAAAATATTACTAATGAAGATGAACTTTTAGAACTAATGGTAAAAAATCCTATTTTAATTCAAAGACCAATTTTAGTTGGAACAACAAAAGCCTTTATTGCAAGACCACCAAAAAGATTAGAAGATATTATAAATGAGTTTTAATATAAATGAAAAACAGTTAAGAATAAGATATATAAGGGTTGTTGAGAAATTCTTAACAAGAACAATAGCTTTATTAAAGTTAGAAAATTTTGATAAAGAGTTGTTTATAAAAAGAACAGTTAAAAACTACGAAGATATGTGTAAAACTCCAAAAGTAGATTTATATTCAGATTACTATACAGGATTAAATAGTTTTATTGAAAAAACAATTACTTTTATAAAAAATCCAAGCAATGATTTTGCAGATGAGAGAGCAACTTTGCTAAAAGATGCAAATTTACTTCAAAAAGAGAAAAATAAAAATACATACAAAAAAGATAAACACAAAAAAGATAGATTCTACGATGGAAACTAACGAAAAAAAGTTTAATCTTACTGGTATTTTAAAAAAAGTTTTGTACAAAAATGATGAAACAAAATATGTTATTGCTGTTTTAGAAAATAATCAAAAAATTTGTGGTGTATATTTTGATGCAGATATTGAAAAAATAGTTGGTGAAGAGATAATTTTAACTGGAAATTGGGCAACACACAATAAATATGGAGTTCAATTTGAATTTGATACCTTACAAATAAAAGAGCATGAACTCTTTTTTTTTCTAACAAAAATCGTAAAAGGTTTTACAAGAAAAGTTGCAAATGAGATTTTAGATAAATATGGTGAAGCTGGACTTATTGAAATTTTGGAAAATAATCCAAAAGAACTTCTAAGTTTTAAAGGTATAAAAGAGAAGAAATTAAAGACAATTTTAGCCTCTTGGCACTCTTTTAAACATTTAAGAGAGTTGGGTGCATTTTTGGGAAAATTTGGTGTAACATCAAACTTGATTACAAAAATATATTCAACTTTTGGTGAAGTTGATAATTTAATTGAAAAAATCAAACAAAATCCATATATTTTGATAAATATTAAAGGGATTGGTTTTAAAAGAGCAGATGAAATAGCAAAAGCTTTGGGAATTGATCCAAAATCTGAATTTAGAATTAGAGCTTGTTTAAACTATACTTTAAGAGAGTTTTCCGATAACAACGGTAACTCTTCAATAGATAAATTTCATCTCTATAAACTTTTAGATGAGAGTCTTAGATTTTCAAATGAAGATATGCTTTATGAAAATGTTCTTGTTAGTATGTTGGCAAAAGAGGAGATTTATCAAACAAGTGAAAATAGGGTAGCTTTGTCTATGCTTTATTTTGCTGAAAGAAATATTTTAGAATTTTTCAATAGAAGAGCAAATGACAAAAATAGAAAGATTATTGAAAACTTTGAAGATTATTTAGAAAAAAAACAGCAAAATTTGGGTTTTTCATTAAGTGATGAACAAAAAAAAGCAGTTGAACTAATAAACTCTGGAGAAAAAACACTATTTCTAATTGGATACGCAGGAACAGGAAAATCAACATCAAGTAGAGCTATCTTAGAGCTTCTTGAAGAGATTATGAGTTATGACGATATTATAACTATTGCTCTATCTGGAATTGCAAGTCAAAGAATAAGTGATACAACAGGTTACTCATCAAGTACAATTCAAAGTCTGCTAGTAAAGCACAAAGAGAAAGATTTTTTTCCATACAAAGCGATACTTTTGGATGAAGCTTCAATGGTAAATTCAGTTACTTTTTATCAAATTATCTCAAAAATAAGTGATGATACAATTTTTATTATTGTAGGAGATGATGGTCAGTTACCTGCAATTGGAGCTGGAAATATTTTAGCCGATAGTATAAAATTTGAACTTGCACCAATATGTAAGCTTACGAAAATTTATAGGCAAAATGAGAATCAAGCAATAGCTGTAATTGCAAATGATATTAGAAAGGGAGAATTACCAAATTATAAAGAAGATTATGATGATTTTAAATTTGTTGATGTCTCTATTTCAAATTATTATTCAGTTAAAAACTCTTTAAGTCAAAATGAGTTTTCAAATATAAGAGGTGAAAATAGTGAATATATTTTAAATAATATTTTAAATATAGCAAGTAACTATATTCAAAATTATTATGATTTTATAAAAGATAAAAATATAGGAAAAGCTTTAACTCTTTTTCAAGTAATTACACCCATGAAAGGTGGAATGTTAGGTGTTGAAAACCTAAATATTGAGCTTCAAAGACTTTTTAATCACACAAAAGCAAAAAGTCTTAAAGTAAAAGATTATGAGTATAAATTAACTGATAAAGTAATACACATAAAAAATGAAAATATGAAAGCTCAAACGATGAGTATGTATAAATCAAACTCAAGTGATTTTATGGAAAGAAGAGTTTATAATGGGCAATTAGGACTCATTATTAAACTTGATTTTGAAGAGCAAAAATGTATTGTTTTATATCCAAATGATGATATGGTTGTTTTTTATGATTTTGATAACATTCATACTCTTCTAAATTTAGCATATTGCTTAACAATCCATAAAACGCAAGGAATGGAGTATGAAAATGCACTTATTCCTATGACATTTTCACACTATATCATGCACAATACAAAACTTTTATATACAGCAATTACAAGGGCAAAAAGTATGTGTTTTATTGTTGGTGAAGAAGAGGCCTTTAAAAGCGCTTGTAAAAAAATAGAGGTAACTATTAGAGAGTCAATTATAAATGATCTACTAAGTAAAAATGAGCAAAATTCAAAATTAAGCCTAATAAATGATAGTTTAGACATTGTTATTTAAATAACATAAAAGCAATTTTTTTGTAACATATACTCTAAAAAATTTTAAGAGGATTTAATTTTATGATAACTTGGATGCAAAGGCATAAAAAATGGCTTGTTATTACTATTTGGATTAGTACAATAGCGTTTGTGGGAGCTGGATTTGTAGGTTGGGGATCTTATGATTATGGATCTAAAGGTGGCGTTGTTGCAGAAGTTGGTAATAAAGAAGTAACTGTTGAAGAGTATCAACAAGAGTATTCAAATATTTATAATGAATATTCTAAAATGTTTGGTCCTATGTTTTCAAAAGAATTAGCTGAACAATTAAAATTAAAAGATGTTGCATTTAAAAGAGTTTTAGAAAAAAATCTTATTATGGCATATGGCGATTCTATTGGATTTACAGTAACAGATGAAGAAATTGCCAAAGAACTTTTAAAATATGAAGTTTTTCAAAAAGATGGGAAGTTTGATAAAAATCTCTACATTCAAGTTTTAAATCAAAACAAAATGACTCCTAAAGATTTTGAAGAGAGTTTGAAAAATTCGATTTTGCTTCAAAAAACTCAAAAACTATTTACTTTAAATTCTAGTGAAAAAGAGATTGAAAATCTTAGCAAGTTGCTATTTATTCAAGATGATATTACAATTAAAATTTTATCTGTAAATGATATTCAAGTTCAAATTAATCAAGATGAACTAAAGTCATTCCATGAAGCGAATAAAAATAAATATTTAAGTGAAATCTCTTATGATTTAGAAATCAAAACTATTCCTTTGATTTCTTCAAATTCAACTGAGGATGAAATCAAAGTACAATATGATAAATTTAAATCTGATTATAGATTTGAAGATGGAAGAATAAAAACTTTTGAAGAGGCAAAACAACAAGTTATTGCTGATTTAGATGAAAAGTTTACAAAAAAAGAGGCTCTAAGCGTATATTTAAAACTTAAAAAAGACGAAGAAAAATTTGATAAAATTGAAAATTTTGTTGAATCAAAACTTCCATTTTTGGCTGAAAATATAGAAAAAATAAATGAAGTAAAAAATGGAGAAATAATTAAGCCATTTTTTGAAAACAAAAACTACTATATTGTAAAATTAACAAATAAAAAACCATCAGTTGTTCTTAGTTTTGAAGAAGCAAAAGATAGAGTTACTTTAGATTTTGAAAAAGAATTAAAATCAAAAAAACTTGATGAAATGGCAAATAATATGCTAAATGGATTTATGGGAGATAACATTAGTGGTGTTACAAGAGAATCTATTTCAAAAATACCAGCTTTAGAGCAACAAGAGGCAGCAAACTTCCTAAATCAATTATTTTCTGCAACTAAGAAAGAGGGTGTAATTAGGTTGGAAAATAAAGCAGTTTTATACAGAATAAATAGTTCAAATATGGCTACTTATGATAAAACAAAAGATGAATTAGTAAAAAATGCTGTAATGCAAGTTCAAGAAAGTGATTTAGTTAATAATTTATTAAAAAAATTAGAAACAATATACCCAATTAAAACATCTACACAAACAAAGGAGTAGCATTGAATAATATTTTAGCAATTGATTTAGGCTCTTCTGCTATCACTACAGTTATTGCAAAACATGATAATGAAAATAATATAAATATTTTAGGGACAGGAATTCAAGTTAGCAATGGTATAAATAAAGGATTAATAATAAATATAGAAGATGCTTCTAAGTCTATAAAAGATGCAGTTGATATGGCAAAAAAATCAACAAATGAACTAATTGATACAACAGTAGTTTCTGTTTCTGGTGCTTATTCAAAAAGCCATAGAAGTACAGGCTCTGTAAATGTTCCAAATGGTCTTATATCTGAAGCAGAAATTAATCAAGTTATGCAAATGGCTCTTTATAATGCAACAATAGTTCCAGATTATGAAGTAGTTCATGTAATTCCTATGTTTTTTAAAGTTGATGATAGTGTTGAAGTTGATAATCCTTTAAATATGAATGGAACAAGACTTGAAGTTTCAGTAAATATAGTAATGTCAAAAAGAACTGCTTTAACGAATATAAAATCAGCCCTTAAAACTTCTGGAATAGATAATGTTAAGTTTGTCTTAGATTCTTATGCTTCGGCACTTGCTGTTTTAGATGAACAACAAAAGAAATTTGGAGCAGTTGTTGTAAATTTAGGTTCAACATCAACTGAGTTTGTATATTTTAAAGGTAATTCTATTGTGTATAATGGATTTATTCCTGTTGGATCAAACCATATAACAACAGATTTATCTATTATGTTACATACTCCACCTAGTGCTGCTGAAAATATCAAATTAGAATATGGTTCTCTAATAAAAAACTATTCAGAAAACAATGAACTTGAGGATAGAAAAGTTAAAACTCCAAGAATTGGTGATGAAAATAGTACTTCAGAAATAGGACTAGATTCTATTCAAACAATTATTCATGCAAGAGTTGAAGAGATTTTAGTATTGGTTAAGAAAAAATTAAAGAAAAATGCACTTTTAGATAGTACAGGTTCAGGAATTGTATTAACTGGTGGTATGACTTATCTTGATGGAATAAAAGATTTAACAAGAAAAGTTTTTGAGGGAATTCCTATTAGTGTTGCTTCTCCAAAACCTATAATGAATAGTTTTGATGTAAATTTTGATGAAGCATATATGGCTACAGTAGTTGGACTTTTAGAGTATTCTTTGGGAAAAAATAGAAGTTATCAATTAGATTCAAGTAAAAAATTAGTAAGACCAGTTCAAAAAGAAAGACCAATAGAATCTATAAATATGCAAAATTTTGCAAATAAACCAACGGAACAAAAACAAGACAATTATGAAATTAAAAATAGTGGTGGAATGGATTTAACTCACTTGGTAAAAGAGAGAAAAAAAGAGGGAATTGGAAAATTATTTAAAAAAGTAACGGAGTGGTTTTAATGGAAAATAGCAACTTATTTGGAGCAGCTGAAATAAAAGTAACAGAGCAAATGCCAACAAGAGTTTTATCAAATAACCAACCAAAAATTGCAGTAATTGGAGTTGGTGGGGGTGGTTGTAACATGGTAAACCACATGATAGAAGAAGGTTCTCACAAGATTGATTTAATTGTAGCAAATACAGATTTACAATCTCTTCACTCTTCAAAAGCACCTAAAAAAATTGAGTTAGGACCAAAACTTACAAAAGGCTTTGGAGCAGGTATGAATCCTGAAGTTGGAAGAGATGCTGCTATTGAGAGTTACGAGGAAATTAAGTCTATTTTAGAAGGAACAGAAATAGTTTTTGTTGCATCTGGACTTGGTGGAGGAACTGGAACTGGAGCAGCAGCAATTATTGCAAAAGCTGCAAAAGATGTTGGAGCCTTAACAGTATCTGTTGTTACAAAACCATTTGCTTGGGAAGGAAAGAAAAGAGCAGGTTTAGCAAATTTAGGACTTGAAGAGCTTAAAAAAGTAAGTGACTCTTTAATAGTAATTCCAAATGAAAAATTAAATGAGATTGTTGATGTTGGATTAACTTTTAAAAACTCATTTAAAATAGTTGATAATGTTTTATATCAAGCAGTTATTGGAATGAGTGAGGTTATTTTAAATCCTGGGCATTCTGATATTAATACAGACTTTGCTGATGTTAAGACTATTATGAAACATAAGGGTATTGCTTTAATGGGAATTGGAAAAGGAAAAGGTGAAAATTCTGTGCAACAAGCACTTGATAATGCAATTAATTCACCACTTTTAGATAAAGTACCATTGGAAGGTGCAAAAGGAATCTTAATTCACTTTAGCATGAGTCCAAATATTACACTTTTTGCAATTTCAAGTGTTATGAGTACAATTCATGATAAGTTAGATCAAAATGCTGATATTATTTTTGGAACGACAACAGATAAAACTTTAGAAAATGATGAAATTAAAGTAACAATTATTGCTACTGGATTTGATTCAAAAAATGAAGATAGAGAACAAAATGAACTTCCTAATGAAGAAGGTGAACAAAAAGCAGTTCCTATAGATAGTGAAAACTACTTAGATACTCCACCACTTATGAGAGATTATAAAATTCAGTACGTTTTAAAATAAATATAAAAAGGTTTAATAAACCTTTTTATATTTGGAAATCTAACTCTTTAGATTTTTTCTTATCTTCTTCCCACTCAAAAATAAAACACATTGCTAGTTTGTCTCTTTTATGTAAGAATTTACCTGTAAAATACCCAGATACAAAAATAGAAATTATTGCCAAAAATGAACTAAAAACTAAAGTAGAAAGTCCACTAAGTCCTTGACCAACTGTACATCCAATAGCCATAATTCCACCAACTCCCATCATAGCTCCGCCAATCATATTGTATTTCACTTTATTAATATTTTTATTTGCAGTACATCCAAAACTATATTTTTTGTTAAATAAAGTAGAAATAAAAGTACCAACTATTGCACCAATAACTAAACAAACACCAAAACTAAACTCATTTACTTGATAATACGTAAAAAGTTCAAGAGTTTTTGCACTAGGATATACGAAGCTAATTGCTTGAATTTGTATCTCTTTATCTAAGCTTTCAGCTCCAATAAAACCAGTTACATACCAAGCGGCTCCTATTAAAAGTCCAATAATCATACCATCATATAAAGAAAATATTCTTTTAATTTTCTTTGTAAATATATATAAAAGTACAAATAAAATTAATAAAACAAAATATATATTAAGTTGAAAATTTTTTATAATTTTTGAAGCTTCTATTAATGTAGAATTATTTATGAATGGATTTATAACCTCAAATAAAACACCTTTTGTAGTAGCATATGCGAAAATTGCTATAAAAAGCAGTGTAATTAAAGCATTTGAATCACCTTGTGCAAATTTTACTATGCTTCTGCTACTACAACCATCTGCTATCATCATCCCTGCACCAAATAAAGCGCCACCTACTATTATTGCAAAGTAATTAATATCTTTTTTAAAATATGCACTTTGGCTTAAATCTAAATCAAAATAATATGAAATAAATTGAGTAGATATTATCGCAAAAATCATTGCCATAACAACACTAGCAGCTCTTTTTGTAGATTTTATTTGTAAAAAGTCTTTTATGCTTCCACTAAAACAAAACTGTTTTTGTTGAGCAACAAATCCAAAAATTAAACCTAAAATTAGACCAAAAATATTAACTAAACTATAAGTTTCAAAATCAAACATATCTATATTTCATCCTCATCATCGGTTCTCATATCATCAAGATCTAGCAAAATATTATTTGCCTCTTCTTCACTTAATTGTCCTTTTTCTATTTGAGATAAAGCTTCATTGTAAAATTTTCTCACATCTTGCATGTACTCTAATTCTATTTTTAAGTTTTTATTGTCACCGTTTTCTTTTAAAAGTTTTTCTATTGCAACTATTTCTTCATCTACTTCTACTAAAACATCTGTTTTTAGAAGTGTTTCAAGTTCTTTTATTTTACTCAAAATATATCCTTTTATAAATTTTATTACATTATATTAAAAATTACTTTTAATTATTGAAATAATCTATTAAATGTATTGTTTTTAAACATCTATGTCACTAAAAGGCTTTTTTATTTTACTTTAGATAGACTTTAAGCTAGAGAATCTGAAAAAATTTGGAAAATATTTTGAAAATAGAGACAAAAATAGAAAAGTTTAATGAGCCTTTATATCTTGAAAGTGGAAGATTACTTGAAGAGTTTGAGATAGTTTATGAAACTTATGGAACATTAAATGAAGATAAGTCAAATGTAATTATTATTTGTCATGCATTATCAGGTAGTCATCATGCAGCTGGAAGATATGAAAAAGAAGCAAAAGCAGGTTGGTGGGATAAATTTATTGGAGACGGAAAAGCGATTGATACAAAAAAATATTTTGTTATTTGTTCAAATAACATAGGAAGCTCTTATGGTTCAACAAGCCCTTTAAGTATTAATCCATCAACAAAAAAAGAGTATAGATTAAAGTTCCCTGTTTTAACAATTTCTGATATTGTAAATGCACAGATGAAACTTTACAAAAAGTTAGGTATTAAAAATGCAGTTGCAATAATTGGTGGAAGTATGGGTGGTATGCAAACTTTATGTTATGCAATAGAACATCCAACTTTTGCACAACATTATATTGCAATGGCATGTACAGCATATACAAGACCTTGGGTAATAGCTTTAAATAAAATAGGAATAGAGGCTATTAGGCACGATAAAGCTTTTAAAAATGGAGAGTACGATAAAGATGATCTAAAAGTAAATGGTCTTGTTGGTCTTGCTGTTGGAAGAATGGCCGGATTAATTGCATTTTTAAGTCCAGCATTATTTAATAGAAAATTTTCAAGAGATTATGTTGAAACAGATGGGCTTTATGAGCTTTTTGGAAGATTTGAAATAGAAAAGTATCTTGAGCATAACTCTTATAGTTTCCCAAAATTCTTTGATCCTTTATCATACTTATATATATATAAAACTATAAATATATTTGATGCAGGTAGAAATAAGGATAAACTCGAAGATTCTTTTTTAAAAATTGAAGGAAAACTTCATCTAATAGCTTTTAAAGATGATATGTTATTTTTCCCAGATGAAATGCAAGAGATACGAGATATTATGATAAAAATTGGAAAAGAGAATCAAGTTACATTCAAGCTAGTTGATAGCTCTAGTGGACATGATTCATTTTTGGTTGAAGTAGAAAAATTCGAAGATCATGTAAAAGATATTTTAAAGGATTAAAATGCAAGAAAATGAAAATAAAGAAAATATTAATTTTGAAGAAAAAATTTTAAAAGCTAAAGAGGTTTTGGAAAAACTCACAAAAAGTGACATTACTTTAAGTGATTCTTTAAAACTCTACAATGAAGGATTAAAAGAATTAGAAGTTGCTCAAAAATTACTAGAAGAAGCAAGACTAGTTTTTACTACTCAAAATAAGAGCTAATTCTCTTATTTTTTAAGAAAATAAGCTATTATTAGCCATACAAATAATTATAATAAATTTTACTAATAATAAAGGTGAAAAAATGATAGAGTTTAATGAATATTTTAATAGACAAATTAATCTTTGGGGAGAAGAGACTCAAAAATCACTTCAAAATAAAAAAGTTGCAATAATTGGAAGTGGTGGATTAGGTAGTAGTTTAGGATTTGCTTTAGGAGCTAGTGGTATTGGTGAATTTGCTTTAGTTGATTTCGATACAGTTAGTGTTAGTAATATCCATAGACAAATTGCTTTTAAAACTGCTGATGAAGGAAAATATAAAGCAAATGTACTAAAAGAGTTAATAGAAAGTAGATGTCCTTTTACAAAAGCAACTGCTTATATTGAAAGTTTTGATGAATTTGCAAAAAGAGATTTAAAATTTGATTTAGTAATAGATGCTACTGATAATCTTCCAACAAGAGCTGCAATAAATTCTTGGTGTCAAAAAAATAATCAAATATGGTTATATGGAAGTGTTGAGGAGTTCCATGGTCAAGTTTGTTTATTTGAAAAATCTAGTTATGAAGCTGTATTTCAAATAACAAATAGAAAACCAAATGGAATTGCTTGTCCAATAGTTATGAATATAGCATCTCTTCAAGCAAATTTTGCAATTAGATATTTAGCTGGTCTAGAAGTGCAAAAAGATATTTTATACTATTTATTTTTTGATAAAGAAGGAGTTTTAGGAGTTAAAAAATTCAACCTCCCAAAATAGTTTCAAAAATTCTATTATCTTAAATAAATTTCTAAATTTATTTAAGGTGTAGGCCCTCTATAACAATAGCTTAAGTGCTTTTTCGATAAACTTGCCAAATTTTTAAATCAGCGAAAGGAAAGTTATGCCAAAAAGAGAAGATATAAAAAACATTTTGTTAATTGGTTCAGGACCAATTGTTATAGGGCAAGCATGTGAGTTTGATTATTCAGGTACACAAGCAACAAAAACTTTAAAAGAGCTAGGATATAGAGTTATATTAGTAAACTCAAATCCTGCAACTATCATGACAGATCCAGAATTTGCTGATAAGACTTATATAGAGCCAATTACTGAAGAAGTTGTTCTTAATATTATCAAAAAAGAAAATATTGATGCAATCCTTCCTACTATGGGTGGACAAACTGCATTAAATGTGGCTACTTCTATGTACTCAAAAGGGCTTTTAGAAGGAATAAAATTTTTAGGAGTTCATCCCGAAGCTATAAAAAGAGGTGAAGATAGACATCTTTTTACAGAATGTATGAAGAGAATTGGACTTGACTTACCAAGAAGTGAAAATGCTTATAGTCTTGAAGAAGCTATAAGAGTTGCAAAAGAGATTGGTTTCCCTGTGATTAGTAGAGCTTCATTTACTCTTGCTGGTGCGGGAAGTGGTGTAGCTTATAATATGGAAGAATTTAAAGCACTAGCTCAAGCTGGACTTGATGCATCTCCAATAAATGAAATTGAGATTTTAGAATCTGTTTTAGGTTGGAAAGAGTATGAAATGGAAATCATACGAGATACAAATGATAACTGTATTGTTGTATGTTCTATTGAAAACTTAGATCCTATGGGAGTTCATACAGGAGATAGTATTACAATTGCACCTGCTCTTACTTTAACGGATAAAGAATATGCGGTAATGAGAGAAGCTTCTTTTGCAATTTTAAGGGAAGTTGGAGTAAATAGTGGTGGTTCAAACGTTCAATTTGCAATGTGTCCAAAAACTGGAAGAATGATTGTTATTGAGATGAATCCAAGAGTTAGTAGAAGTTCTGCGCTTGCATCTAAAGCTACTGGTTACCCAATAGCAAAAGTTTCAACTCTTTTAGCAGTTGGATTTACACTAGATGAAATTAAAAATGATATGACAGGAACACTTGCATGTTTTGAACCTGCAGTTGATTATATTGTTGCTAAAGTTCCAAGATTTACATTTGAAAAATTCCCAAAAGCAAATTCAACTTTAACAACTTCTATGAAATCTGTTGGTGAGGTTATGTCAATTGGTAGAAACTTCAATGAGACTATTCAAAAAGCTTACTGTTCACTAGAGACTGGAATTTGTGGATTTGATAGTATTACAACAGATTTAGATTTAATCAAAAAAGAAATTAGAAGACCAAATGATAAAAGACTTCAATATTTGATGGATGGTATGAGACAAGGTCTTACAAATGAAGATATTTTTGAATTATCAAAAATTGATCCATGGTTCTTAGCTAAATTCAGAGAATTATATGAACTAGAATTAGCTATGACTCCAGCTATTTTAAAAGATGAAGAACTTTTAAGAAAAGTAAAATCAAATGGATTTAGTGATAAATTTATTGCAAATATTATTGGAAAAACTGAAGAAGATGTTTACAATGCTAGAAAAGCTTTAGATATCGATTTTGAATATAATGAAGTTGATACTTGTGCTGGTGAATACAAAGCTTTAAATCAATATTTATATTCAACTACAAATGTTTCTAAATTACCAAAAGTTGAAACTAAAAAATCAAATGATAAAAAAGTTATGATTATTGGTGGAGGACCAAACAGAATTGGTCAAGGAATTGAGTTTGACTACTGTTGTGTTCATGCAAGTTTTGCATTAGCTGAAATGGGTGTAAAAACAATTATGTACAACTGTAACCCAGAAACTGTAAGTACAGATTATGATACATCTGATGTTTTATATTTTGAACCAATCGATTTTGAACATGTTAGAAGTGTTGTAGAAAAAGAGCAACCAGATGGTGTTATAGTACACTTTGGTGGACAAACTCCTTTAAAATTAGCACAAGTTTTAACAAAAGCTGGAGCAAAAATTATTGGAACAACAGCAGATGTTATTGATCTTGCAGAAGATAGAAAAAAATTCTCTGCATTTGTTGAAAAAATTGAACTTTTACAACCAGAAAATGGTACAGCAGTTAATCTTGCTGAAGCTATTAGTGTAGCTGAGAAAATCGGATATCCAGTATTGGTTAGACCTTCATTTGTTCTTGGTGGAAGAGGAATGAAAATAGTTTATTCTACTGAAGAGTTAAAACAATACATGGATGAAGCAGTTTCTGTTTCAAATGATGCTCCAGTACTAATTGACAAATTCTTAGATAGAGCAATCGAACTTGATGTTGATTGTATTTGTGATGGTAAAGAGGCATATATTGGTGGAATTATGCAACATATTGAAGAAGCAGGTATTCACTCAGGAGATTCAGCTTGTTCATTACCTCCAATAAGTATTGAAGATAAATTAATAAAAGAACTTGAAACTAAAACAAAAGCTATTGCTTTAGGATTAGGAGTAAAAGGTCTTATGAACGTTCAATACGCTATTCATAAAGGACAAATTTTCCTAATAGAAGTTAATCCAAGAGCTTCAAGAACTGTTCCATTTGTTTCAAAAGCTACAGGAATGCCTTTAGCAAAAGTTGCAACGAGAGTTATGTGGGGAGAAAGTTTAAGAGATGCTCTTAAAGTTTATGATAGAAATATTGTATTTGAAGATAACGGTGTTTTAAAACCAAGATTAAAAGATCATGTAGCTGTTAAAGAGTCTGTTTTCCCATTCAATAAACTTGTAGGTGCAGATTTACTTTTAAGCCCAGAGATGAAAAGTACAGGTGAGGTTATGGGTATTGCTTCTAACTTTGCTATGGCATTTGCTAAAGCTCAAAGTGCAGCTAAAAATTCTCTTCCAAAAACAGGTAAAGTATTTATTTCATTATGTGATTTAGATAAACCTTTTGCAGCAACAATTGCAAAAAGTTTAGTTGAAAGTGGATTTACTATTGCTGCAACTGGTGGAACTGAAAAAATCATCACTGAAGCTGGAATTGCTTGTGAAAAAGTATTAAAAGTAAGTGAAGGAAGACCAAATATTACTGATCTTTTAACAAATGGTGATATTGCAATGGCAATTAACACAAGTGGAGAGCAAGAGAGTTCAAAAGATGATGGTAAAGAGATAAGAAGAGCCGTATTAAGAATGAGTGTTCCTTATTTCACTACTGTGGCTGCTGCTTTTGCTGCTGCAGATGCTATTAAAGAGTTAAAAACTTCAGATGTTTCGACTCCTAAAACAATTCAAGAGTATTTAAATTATTAAATGAACCCTAACTTAGTTTATTTGGTACAAACAGATACAACTGTTGGTTTCTCATCATTAATTGATGAGAAACTGTCAAGTATAAAACAAAGAGATATAAATCAAAAAATTCTTAAAACAGTTGATAGTTTTGACACTTTAAAAAATTTTACAAGAGTTCCAAAAAAATATAGAAATATGGTTAGAAAAAGTAAAAAAACAACATTTATCTATCCAAATTTTGACTCTTTTAGAGTTGTGAACAAAGATTCTCATTTTTTTGATTTTATAAAAAAATTTAAGATTCTTTCTTCAACATCTGCAAATAAGACTAAAGAGAGTTTTGAATACAATTATGCTTCAAAATATTCTGATGTAGAGGTTATAAATAATTTGGGTTTTTTTGAAACTAGCTCTTCTAAGATATACAAACTTTATAAAAATAATTTAAAAAGAATAAGATAGATAAGACTTTACTCTTAAGCAAGATAAAAATCAAACTAAACTATAATTATAATCCTTTTTTATGACCCTGTCGTCTAGCGGCCAAGGACCCTAGGATTTCCTCCTAGTGACGCATGTTCGAATCATGCTGGGGTCGCCATTGATTATATGGGCTTTAGGCTTTTTAAGGTTTATGTTTTTAAATACTTTCCAACCTCTTTTTATCTTTGAAATTTAAAAAAACCATTTTTAAATAAATATAATTTTTTATATTAATATAAATCTTTAAGATATTAAAGATAACTCTTACTATTTATCAATATATTTAATATATTTAAATATTTTAACTGCATATAGAACTGATATTTAGAATTTAGAGATATTATAAAACAAAGGGGTGTAAAAGAGAGACCATTGTATAATTTAACAAATACTTTTACTTCTCACATGATAAGCCGAGGTGTTGATATTGTTTGGGTGAGTAAAGCTCTTGGACATCTTTATGTTTCAATTACTTTGAAATATTACACATAGTTCATCAAACAAGATGATGATACAAGATTTGAAAAGATTTCACAAATTGGAGTGAATTTTTTTGAATGATTGCAAAATACCATAAAAAAAAGGGGGGGGTGTAGAGTGAAAATAAGAGTTTATTGTGAGAATATGTTTTTTGATTTATTTTAAGAAATGTCTCTAAAATAGAAATTCTCTAAACATTTTATAAATATAAAGTATTTATTTTAACTAAAAAAAAGTCAAGTTTATAGTCAAGCTTTTTAAAGAAAAAAATTTACATTTTAACTTAATCAGTTTGGCAAGTTTGGCAGTTTATCAAATGAAATACTCATGTAACAACTGGATTATATATTTAATTTTAATAAATACTTCTTCCAGTTGTTTGCTCATTTTTTAAGTAAACTTAAAAAATCGAGCCTTTGAAGTTAAATTAAAAGATATAGTATATATTTAAAAAAATGGATTTTAATATAAAAATATATCATAAATTCATAATATCATTTTCTATTCTTTTTATTGAAATCAATAAATTTAAAAATAAAAAAAATAAAAAACATTTTATCAAAAGATGCTTTGATTGGAGTTGCTGGATTAGGAGCATCTTTTGCAACAGGTGGTTTAACAGTTTTTGCAACTATACTTTCAGGATTTCATGGATATAAGAATTTCACGGAACATCAAAATCAAATTAAAGAAAATCCTTCTTATTTTTTATGGAAGATTAAAAAAAATGCCAATATTTAAATTTAAAATAAATATATTTGTTTATTAAAAGGGACCTTAAGCAGATATTTAAAAATTTGATTCGTTAATCAAAGAAAAAAAAGTTTTTCTAAAAATATTTTCTTTATTAAAATAGCTAATATTTTAAACCAACTTATTTGGTTGGTTATCCAAAGGTAATTAAAGTTGATTTTACCAACTTGTTGAAAAGTGTCTAAAAAAAGAGATTTTAAATAATATTACTATCTTATCGAAGTAGATTCGCAATTTAAAAGATGTAAATTTCACAAAAATGTTGATTTTTATATAAATTATTTTTTTCATTTTTGTTAAACTTACTTCTAGTGGAGCATCTTTTGATATAAAGTTCATATATTTGTTTTCTTTTTCTTTCTAAAAAATTTAGGAAGTATAGCTAAAAGAGCTTCTATTTTATTTTTTGATTTAACTTAGCAATTATTGGATTGTAATTAGAACTATATTTTACTATACTTTTTACCAAATAATCCAAGGGTTTTAAATGTTTAAAAAAATATCAAATGTATTATATGTAAAAGTTGGAAATGTAACTGTAACAAAACTTGAAAACCAAAAAAGGCAAGAGTTAATTTCAGGTATCAAAAAATATCCAGTTTCAAAAGCTTATTTAACAAAAACTGGATTTGCTGATGATTTTCAAGCAGATTTAGTCCATCATGGTGGAGTTAATAAAGCTTTATTTTTATTTTCAAGTATAACTTATGAAAAAATAAACTCTTATTTTGATAATAGTTTTGATATGACAAATATGGCATTTTTTGGAGAAAACTTAATACTTGATAAGATTTGTGAAAAAGATATTTGTGTTGGAGATATCTTAAAAATTGGTCAAGCAAAAGTACAAATAACACAACCAAGGCAACCTTGTTGGAAACTTAGTGCAAATAGTTTAAAAAACAATATGACGAAATTTATTTTTGAAACAGGTTTGACAGGATTTTACGCAAAAGTTTTAAAAGAGGGACAAATTTCACAAAATGATGATGTTGTTTTAGAGCAAAGGACAAACCCTAATTTAACTATTGAAAAATTAAATCAAATTATTGTTGAGCCAAAAATTGATATAAACCTCACAAAAGAAGCACTGGCTTGTGAAGATTTAGGGCATCAATTTAAAAACTCTTTAACAAAAAGATATGAGCTAGGAGATGAAGATAATCAATTTAGCTTTTATCATACATAAAAAAGGAAAGTTATGAATAAATATATACTACCTTTATATAATCGATTAGATATTGCATTTATAAAAGGTAAAAAATCTCTATTATTTGATGAAAATAAAAAAGATTATATAGATTTTGCTTCAGGAGTTGGAGTAAATAGTTTAGGTTATGCAAATAAAAAAGTAGCAAAAACAATAGAAAAACAAGCAAAAAAAGTTTTGCACAGTTCAAATATATATCGAATAAAACCGCAAGAAGAGTGTGCAAAAAAAATAGTTGAATTAAGCACTTATGATATGCAATGTTTTTTTTTGTAATAGTGGAGCAGAAGCAAATGAAACAGCTATAAAACTTGCTAGAAAATATGGAAATGTGACATTTAAAACACCTAAATATAATATTATTACTATTAAAAACTCTTTTCATGGAAGAACAATAGCAACTTTAAAAGCAACAGCACAAGAAGACAAACATAAATATTTTGCTCCATATCCTGATGGATTTGTTTATGCAAATGATATAAATGAAGCTATTAATATGATTGATGATACAACAGTTGGTGTTATGTTAGAGTTGATTCAAGGTGAGGGTGGTATTTTTATGCAAGATATTTTTCAAGTGCAAAGACTTGAAAAAATCTTAAAAGAGAAGAAGTTACTTTTGATAATAGATGAGGTTCAAACAGGAGTTTATAGAAGTGGGAATTTTTTGATTTCTCAATATTTTGGAATCAAACCTGATATTGTAACTTTAGCAAAAGGTTTAGCAAGTGGTATTCCAATAGGTGTTATGATGACAAGTTTAAAAGATATTTTTACTTTTGATGATCACGGTTCAACTTTTGGTGGAAATCATCTTTCAACAACAGTTTGTAAGGCTGTTCTAAAGATTTTAGAGAAATATTCAAATAGTGGAAAACTTGGTGAAAATATAAAATATTTTAATAGTTGTTTACAATATTTTACAGATAAATATCCAGATATATTTTTACAAAAAAATGGTTGGGGATTTATGCAAGGTCTTGTTTTAAAAAATGAAAATGATTTAAGTAATATAGTAAATTTTGCACTTAAAAATGGTGTTTTAGTTTTAAAATCAGGAAAAAATATCATCAGATTTTTACCTCCAATAGTTATTTCAAAAAAAGAGATAAAAGAAGGTTTTAAAAGATTTGAAGAAGTTCTTATAAACTATCATAAAAAATAAGGTAAAAAATGAGAAGAGAAGAGTTTAATATAGAAGATGAAAAAAGTATAAATGAAATATTAAAAGCGTGTGAATATGGAACTTTAAGTCTTATAAGTGAGGGAAAACCTTATGTCGTAGCTTTGAATTTTGTACAATATAAAAATGCAATATATTTTCATGGAGCAAAAGAAGGAAAAAAAATTGAAGCCATAAAATCAAATCCAAATGCAGCTTTTTTAGTAGTAAAACCTTACTCATTTATACCTTCATATTTTAGTGATACAATGGCAGCTTGTCCTGCAACTCAATTTTTTGCTTCTGTATTACTTGAGGGAAAATTGAGTTTTATAGAAGATAAAGATAAAAAAGCTGATATTTTAAATGCTTTGATGAAAAAGTTTCAAAATGAAGATAGTTTTGAAGAAATTGCTTATGAAAAAGCAATGTACACAAAAATGCTTGATAAAACAGCAATTATTGAGTTAAAGATTGAAACTCAAAGTTGTAAAATAAAAGTAGGGCAAAACTTAAATGAAGAGAGAAAAAATAAATTCTTAGAGAAATTAAAAAATAGAAATTCACAAATAGATAATGAGACTATAAAAGTAATGGAAATTTATAAAAAATAGTTTATGTAAATATCCAAAATATAAATATTTATATTTTTGGATATTTTTATATCTTCTACTTATTTGATAATCTCCAATTTAATACAAAGTATGAAATTAGACCTAAAACTAATCCCCAAAATGCACCGCCAATTCCAAATAAATTTATATTTGCTGCTGTTGCTAAAAATGTTATAACTGCGGCTTCTCTACTATTTAAATCACTCATTGCATTTGTAAGACTTGTTGCTATTGTACTTAATAGAGCAAGTCCAGCTAAAGAGCTAATAAATGTTGCTGGAAAAGCAGCAAATAAACTTGCAAGAGTAACTCCAAAAATACCAACTAAGATATAAAATATTCTAAAATAAGTGAACTTGAAAAATTATTACAAAGTTCACATGTAACTGAAGAAGATGTTATGTTAATTCAAGATGCTATTTTAAAATTGAAAGATCAATCTTTAAACAATAATCATAGAGGAATTAAAAAGTTAAAAAAATTCAGATTAAATTCAGAAAAAACTTCTTTAATAGAGGAAGAACCAAAATTCATATATCCTGACCTTGTTGAATCAGCTAAAACTGGAATGTTTTTTGGAGAAAGTGGAATAGGTAAAACACTTATGATTACGGCTTTTGTAAATTATGGCCTTGAAAATAAAAATATAAAAAGTGCAATATTTTTAGATTTTGATAATGGGTTAGTAAGTTTAAAAAAGCGTAAATATGATCAACTTGCAGATAAATGGGGAGATGATAAATTTGATTATTTACTTGGATCTGAAATTGTTCAAGAAATGGAACCAATTGATGCTTTAAAAGAGCTAGTCTTGGATAGTGAAAACAATAAAGATAAAATGATAGTAATAGATAGTGGTTCTCATTTCGTATATGATGGGACTAAAAATGAAAGACAAAAGCTTAAAGAATTTATTGATGTTGTTAAAATACTTAAAAATCAAGGAGCAAGTCCAATAATAATTCATCATTCTCATAGAGTTCGAGATGGACAAATAGCCGATTATCATGGAAGTTTCGAATGGAAAAGAGATCTAGATTATCAAATACAAATAACAAAAAATGATGATATAAATACATGGTTGTTTAATGTAAAAAAAGATAGAGATAACTTAATTTAATCAAAAGCATTTAAATATGATGAAGATAATGTTCTTCCGATTGAAGTTTCTTATGAAGAATCTAATATCACAAAAAAAGAATCCATATTTATAAAAGAAATTCAAGAAATTTTGAAAGATTTTCAAGAAAAAGTAAATCAAACTGAGCTGCTAAAAGAGAGTAAAGCATTTAGACAAACATTAAGTTTGGGTGATAAAAGATCCATCAAATGGCTTCAATCATTTGCAGAGAAAGGAAAATGGCAATATGAAAAGGTTCCTAGTCAAAATAATTCAATTTTCTATTGGATTAATGATAAAGTAAGAAACTTGCCAAACTTGCCAAACGACTATGAAAAGGAAGTTCTATGAGTTTAGTTAATATTGAAGCAATAAATTTAAGGAATACATTTATTGGAAAATTTGTAAATAATGATGTGGAGAAAAAGTATGTTTGAAGATCTTGAAAATACATTAAAAGATATTAGAAGTGAACTAAGCCTTTATAGACAACTTTTTGCATTAAGTATGACAACATTGAGCACAAAAAAGCAAGTTGCAAAATTCTTGGGTGTATCTACATCAACAGTATCAAAATATATCGAAGATGGTCGTTTTGTAGAGGAGGTACACTATTTTTATAACCATGATGGTAAAGAGGAGTTTATCCCAGAGGGAATTATAAAATTTAAGCAAGAGTTGAAGCATCGTAAATATGAGGTTAAAAAAGTAGAAAAAACTTTAAATCCAATTGCATCAAAATTTTTGAATAGTCGAAAGGTTGTTTCAAATGGCTAAAAGTATTAAATATATTTACGTTGAACTCAAATTCACTATCAAAGAGCAGTTTGGGCATTGGTATTTAGATTTTTACTTACCATCTGGAGAAAGACAAAGAGGTACTACAAAGCTAAAAGCAACAGCTGAAAATCTCAAAGTAATTAAACGTCAAGTAATACCTGATATTTACGAAGGATTAGGTAAAGAACCTATTGGAATAGAAGATGAGGCTAAAACTTGGACACTACAAGATTTTGCTGAAGAGTTCTTTGAGTTACAAAAAACAAAAATTAGAGAGCATACATTAACAAGAAATATTATGCACTACAATAACCATATAGAGCCTTATTTTGGCAAAAGAGAAATAAAAAGCATTACTCCATTGGACATTGAAAGATGGCAAAATAAACTTCTGCAAAAGTATAAACACCAAACAGTTCAGAAATTTAGGTCGATTTTATTTTCAATTTTCGATAAGGCTCTGCATAACGATATTGTTTTAAAAAATCCTTTTGAAAAAGTGTTAGCCCCTAAAATGTTGGAAAGTACAAAAGTAGATGATGTTAAGCCTTTTAGTGAAACTGAAATATCGCAGATATTAGAAGCTGCCGAGGGATACATGAAGAACTTTATTAAATTAATGCTTTCAACAGGAATAAGGCCCGGAGAGATAATTGCGTTAAAATGGAGCGATGTAGATTTTCAAAAGCAAACTATAAATATTGAAAGAACTAGAATTAGAGCAAAAAAAGGTGAAGCTTTTTCTGATGGTTTACCAAAAACAATCTCTAGTATAAGAACTGTTGATATGTTAAATAAAGCAGTTGAAGCACTAGAAGCACAATTGGAAATTACAAAAGACAATGAGTATATATTTTTAAATCAATCAGGTTTGCCTTTTTATAATCACGACATTATTGCTGTAAATTTTAATAAAATTCTAAAGAAGGCTAATGTTCAAGCAAGACCTTTGTATAATCTTAGACACACTTTTGCATCACAACTTATTTCTAAAGGTGTGGATATTGTTTGGGTTTCTAAAATGCTAGGTCATAAAGATGTTTCTATTACACTAAAAGTATATACAAAATATATACAAGAGCAAGACGACATAAGACTTAAGAAAATTGCAGAAATAGACAAACTAATAGTCAAAGTTTAGAAACTAGACATTATAAATATCGATAAAATGGGGGCTAGAAGATGAAAATAAGGGTCTATTACGAGAAAAGAAACTTTTAGTAAAACCAGTTATAAAACCTATTAATAAGGAGTTTTGTGCTTCCAAAACTCATCAAAATTTATCATTTAAGTTGAATTTTTTGTCACAAAAAATGACACATATAATTCACTTTTTTGACATTTAAATTTTATATATCTTTTTAGAGTTATCTTTGTTATCTGACTTATCTTATTAAACTTTGATAATAAAATTAAAAAAAATATTTTGTATAAATAATACTTAAATAAATCCGTAGATATTTTGTTATTAGAAGATTTATGTTTAACTTATATTAATATCCTTGAATCTAAATGGCAAAATTACTCATTAATATTCATTTAAAGAGATTAATTATTTGAAAATAACTTGTAAAGTTTTATTTTCTATAGGTTATCTCTTATCAAAACATCAAATTTAAATTTTATAAATTAATACACTTACAAATTACTCCTTTAACCACCTTAGAAGTTTCAAAAAAGTATAATCGATACTAATTTAACACTGTAAAAATACACACAATATTTAATATTTAGGGGATTAAAACTATATGGGTGAAGAGAACAAAAAAGCACTTGAACAACAATTATGGAATATTGCAAATGAACTTAGAGGTAAGATGGATGCTGATGAGTTTAGAGATTATATTCTAGGTTTTATCTTCTATAAATATCTATCTGAAAAAATTGAAAACTTTACAAATGAACTTTTAAAAGAAGATGGTATTACATTTACAAGTCTTGATTCAAATAATCCTGAACATGATGAAATATTAAATAGTCTAAAAGATGATTGCGTTCAACAATTAGGTTACTTTTTAAAACCAAATGAACTATTTTCAGCAATGGCAAAAAAAGGAAATAGTGATAACAATAACTTTATCCTTGATGATTTAACACAAGTATTAAGACATATTGAATCATCAACAATGGGAACAGAGAGTGAAGATGATTTTGAACATTTATTTGAAGATTTAGATTTAACTAGCACAAAGCTTGGTCGTACTGAAGAAGCAAAAAATAAATTAATCGCAAAAGTTCTATATCATCTTGATAATATTAACTTTGAACTAAAAAATCATGATAGAGATGTACTAGGTGATGCATATGAGTATCTAATAGGGCAATTTGCAGCAGGAGCAGGTAAAAAAGCAGGGGAGTTTTATACTCCTCAAGAAGTATCAAAAATTTTAGCAAAACTTGTAACTGTTGGAAAAACTAGATTAAAATCTGTATATGATGCAACATGTGGTTCTGGTTCACTACTTCTTCGTGTAGCAAAAGAAGTTGAAGATGTATCAAACTTCTATGGTCAAGAACTAAATAGAACTACATATAACTTAGCTCGAATGAATATGATTATGCATGATGTTCATTACAGAAAATTTGATATTAAACAAGAAGATACTCTTGAACATCCACAACATTTAGAGCATAGGTTTGAAGCAATAGTTGCAAATCCTCCATTTAGTGCAAATTGGAGTGCAAATCCACTTCACTTAAATGATGATAGATTTAGTCAATATGGAAAACTAGCACCTAGCTCAAAAGCAGATTTTGCATTTATTCAACATATGATTTATCATCTTGATGATAATGGAACTATGGCTATTGTTTTACCTCATGGAGTATTATTTAGAGGAGCAGCTGAAGGTCACATTAGACAATATTTAATAGAAGATAGAAACTATTTAGATGCAGTAATTGGATTGCCTTCAAATATCTTCTATGGTACTTCAATACCTACATGTATTTTAGTATTTAAAAAATGTAGAGAACATAGTGATAATATATTATTCATTGATGCATCAAATGATTATGAAAAAGCAAAAAATCAAAATTATCTAACAAATGAAAATATTGAAAAAATAATTGATACTTATGCAAATAGAAAAGAGATTGAAAAATACTCTCACTTAGCTAGTTTAGATGAAATAAAAGAGAATGACTATAATCTAAATATTCCAAGATATGTAGATACATTTGAAGAGGAAGAAGTTATTGATTTAGAAAAAGTTTCAAGTGAATTAAAAGCTTTAGAAATAGAGATGAAAACAACTGATGAAACAATAGCTTCGTTTTGTAGAGAATTAAATATCTCTACGCCATTCTAGGAGATAGTTTTGGAATACTCTTATAAAAGACTAACTGTAGATAGCTATATAGAACTATTATATAAAGAGGGTTTTCAAAAATCTAAATATGAATATGACCAATTAAAAGAAATTATTGAAGAAATTGGAATTTTTAGATTTAAAGGATATGTAAAAGCATTTAGAAAAGATGTAAGTGAATATAGTATAGATGATGTGTTAGAGCTATATAATTTGGATAGACAAATTTCTATAAATTTATTTAAATCAACTTCTCAAATTGAAATAAAATTAAAAACTTACCTAATAGAGATTGCCTATAGTTTTACAGATAATCCATTTTTCTATCTTTTAAAAGATTCATATGTTGATAATTTTAAATTAAGCGATGAATCTATTTATGATTGGGAAGTAAAAGAGCTAAAGAATAAAAAAAATGAAATATATCTTCATTACAGGGATTATTATTTAGGCAAATATGATTTTAACTCAAATAAAGAGAAATATTTAAAAGATAAAACATTAATTGATTTGAATAGTAATATGAATATAAATTATCCACCATTTCACTATTTTATTGAAAATGTTACACTTGGAAGTTTAATTAATATTATTTCAAAGCTAAATGTAAACGATAATAGTATTCTAAAACTTTTAGCAAATAAATTCGGTATGTATGATAAAGATGTATTTTTGAATTATTTATTAAGATTAAAAGAACTAAGAAACAGATGTGCCCATAATGGAAGATTATTTAACAGAAATTATAGAGGTGTTAAAGCTTATGGATTACACAAAATTTTAAGAAAAGATATTTATGAGCATAAGCTATTAGATGTATATTTTTCAATGCAAATTCTTTTAGAAAAGCATTCTAAAATAAAAGACACTAAAATTTTAGAAGAGCTATTTGTAAATGATATTCTAAATAACTGTGATAAAAAAACCGAAAATTTTGTTATGAATATAATAAAAATAAAGACAAGGTAAGTGTGCATGCAGGGACTTACCGTAAGTGCTGTAATTGTATACAACTATAGTTTAAAAAGAGTTTAAAATGAGTAAAAGTATTAATGTACCTAAGTTAAGATTTAAAGAGTTTAGTGGCGAGTGGCAACACATATCATTAAAAGATATTGCTTCTATTGTTGGTGGAGGAACGCCTGATACAACACAAGAAGATTATTGGAATGGTGAAATACAATGGTTTACTCCTACTGAAATAAAGAGTAAATATATTAAGGGGAGTAACAGAACTATTACAGAACTCGGATTAAAAAAGTCATCAGCGAAAGTATTACCTCAAGGTACTTTGTTATTATCAAGTAGAGCAACAGTTGGAGATGTTGGGATAGCTGTTGAAGAATGTACTACTAATCAAGGTTTTCAGTCTTTGATTGTTAACGACAATAATAGTAATGAGTTCTTTTATAACTGGATAATAATGAACAAAAATGAGTTTATAAAAAGAGCTTCAGGGTCTACCTTCTTAGAGATAAGCAAAAAAGAGATTGAAAAAATAAAAGCCTATAAACCATCAAAACAAGAACAAGAAAAGATAGCTTCATTTTTAACTTCTGTTGATACAAAAATAGAACAGCTTACAAAAAAAGAACAACTTTTACAACAATACAAAAAAAGTGTAATGCAAAAAATCTTTAATCAAGAGATTAGATTTAAAGCTGATGATGGTAGTGAGTTTTGTGATTGGGGAGAGAAGAAGGTTGATGATATACTTAAAACTGTATCAACTAAACTATATCAAATCAAAAGTTCTGATATTCTTTCAGAAGGTTTATTTAAAGTTGTAGACCAAGGTCAGAAAACTATTGCAGGCTATAGTAATGATACTGAAAAAGTTTATTCTTCTGGTGATATTATAGTTTACGGTGACCATACAACTATTGTAAAGTATATAGATTTTGATTTTATAGTTGGGGCAGATGGAACTAAATTGTTAAATACGACTAAAGATAATAATTTAAAGTACATGTATTATAATTTAGTATTTAACAATATAGAAGCTGAAGGATACAAAAGACACTTTAGCATCTTAAGAAATATTACTCTCCAGATACCATCATTAAAAGAACAAACAAAAATAGCAAACTTTTTATCTTCAATAGACAAAAAAATAGAAAATACAAAAAACCAATTAGAACAAACAAAAGAGTTTAAAAAAGCACTTTTGCAACAGATATTTGTGTAAAAATGAAGTTAGGACTTTTAATTGGTGCAGGTGCTTCTTATGAAGTAGGAATGCCTTTAGTAAATGAATTAACAAATATAGTAAAAGTTAATATATTAAAAAGAATTCATTTGTTTGATTTTAAAGATGATAAAAATTTAAAAGAAATCTTTATTTTTAAAGTTAAAAATATGACAAACTATGAAGTAGCTATAGGTGAATTAGAGAATATGTATTTAGAAAATCATTCTGATATTTTACATGGAATAATAATTCAATTCATAGAGTGTATACAATTACTTTTACTAAAAGAGCAACTTAAAATAAAAATATTTTTTTTTGAAAAAATCGAAGATTATTATGGAATAAGAATTTTATATGAAAAATATAAAAATATAAATATATTTTCTCTAAACCACGATATCGTTTTTGAAGAAATTTTAAGATATTTCGACATCCCATATAAAGATTGCTTTTATAAAAGTGAAAATGATAATTATAGTAATTTAACAAACTTTAAAGTTTTGACATTAGCACAATTGGAAGAAAATAATATTGATTGGTACAATGAAAATGAGGAAGGTATAAATTTATTAAAACTTCATGGTTCAATAGATATTTTTACAGCCGAAGATGAAACATTACTTCTTAAGATAGATTCTCAAAATAAAGACTTTTATTCTTTATATGATGAAATAGAAAAAGTAGAAAATCAAAATACAAAAATATGTCAAAAAGATAAAATTAGAATGGCAAATGAACTAACTGTATATGATAATAAAGGTATATTGCAGTTTTTAAGACGCTCTTTACTTTCAGGAGAACATAAATTTGATAACAAAATACAACAAATTATCCCAAAAGAATTTTTAGAAATTTTTATAACAAAATTAAATAATTTAGATGAATTAATAATAATTGGTTATAGTTTAGGAGATAAACATATTAATAATATATTATTTAAATGGTTAGATAATTATAAAAAAAGAATTACAATTTATGACCCATATTTAGAACTATCTGAAGATTTCAGAAAGTATGAAAATCAAATTTCTTTAAAAAAAGCTACTTTTACAGATTTTTGTTTAGATATAGAAAATAAAAAAGAAGAAAAAGATTCTAAAATGAAAAGAGAAATTTTAAATAAAATTAGAGATGATTTAATGCAAATAAGACTTAATAATTAAAGAATATAAAAATATAATACATCAAAGGTTGAAACATGTATAGATTTCATAAAGAAGAATATAACAATCAATTACTCTCAAATGGTAAGACAAGAATAGGAACTTTATATTCATATAGAAATGCTGAACTTGATAAGGGTATTGCTGATATAAATGAAGGAAAAAAAACAGTAAATTATCAGTTTAGTGAAAATGCAATAATTGGTGGAAAACATAATAATCAAGAAAATAAAGACTTCCAAGCTGCAAACTTATTCGGTACTGCATATGCAGATGAAACATCAACTATATATTTAGGTAATGCAAAAACATCTCAAAACATAGAAAGTAAAAATTATTATATTTTATGCTTAGCAAAAGATATAGATGCAAAATTTGAGAATTATGATAGTTGCTTAGAAATAATATCTGAATCTTTTTTTGAAGAATTAACAATAGTTATTAATAAACAAACGCCAGTAAATTATCTGGGATGCTTTGAAGTTGAATACCGAAGTAGAGAAGAAAATTGGAACAAGAAAGATTTTGGGATAAATCCTTGTCTTATAAAAGAAAACAAAGAAAAATATGTACAACAAAAAGAGATTAGAGCAATTTGGGAACCTGTAAATGAAAATATTCACATAGAACCAATCTTTGTAGAATCTCTTGAATTATGTAAATACTTAAAAAAAGTTAATTTAGAGCAATATAAATAAATGCTTATAATTTAGTACAAATATAAAGATAATCTTATTGTCTGTAAAAAGGTAAAGGTATGAGTAAACAAAGCGAAGCACTATTAGAAGAAAACTTATTAAAACAACTCCAAAGTTTAGGGTATGAAAGAGTTGTTATTAAAGATGATAAGGAACTAGAATCAAATCTAAAAATTCAACTTGAAAAGCATAATAAAACAACTATTAGTGATACTGAATTTAAAAGAGTTCTAAATCACTTAAATAAAGGTAATGTTTTTGAAAAAGCAAAGATATTGCGAGATAAATTTGTTTTGTTTTGTGATGATGGAACAAGTAAATATATTGAATTTTTAGATTCTGAACATTGGTGTCAAAATCTATTTCAAGTAACTTCTCAAGTAAGTGTTGAAGGTATTTATAAAACTCGATATGATGTAACTATTTTAATTAATGGACTTCCTTTGTGCCAAATAGAATTAAAAAGAAGTGGCTTAGAGCTAAAAGAAGCGTTTAATCAAACACTTAGATATAAAAGACACTCATATAGCTCTAATAACGCTTTATTTAACTATATTCAACTATTTGTTATATCAAATAATGTTAATACAAAATACTACTCAAATAATAAACTAGAGTCTATGAATTTTAAACAAACATTTTATTGGAGTGATAAAAACAATAAAAGAATTGATAGCTTAAAAGAATTTACAACAAATTTCCTAGAAAAATGCCACTTATCTAAAATGATTTGTAAATATATCGTTTTAGCACAAGCTTCAAAATCCCTAATGGTTCTAAGACCATATCAATTCTGGGCAGTTGAAGCTATAATTGAGCGAGTTAGAGATACAAATAAAAATGGATATATTTGGCATACAACAGGAAGTGGAAAAACTCTAACTTCTTTTAAAACAGCTCAAATACTTATGAAACTTCCAAAAGTTGAAAAAGTTGTATTTGTTGTAGATAGAAAAGATTTAGATTATCAAACAACAAAAGAGTTTAATAGCTTTAGTGATGGAAGTGTTGATGGAACTGATAACACAAAAACTCTTGTAAAACAGTTTACTGATGATACAAAACTAATTGTTACAACTATTCAAAAACTAAATACTGCAATTTCAAAAAAACAGTATTTAGAACAAATGAATATAGTAAAAGATAAAAATATTGTATTTATTTTTGATGAGTGTCATAGAAGCCAATTTGGTGAAACTCATTTAGCTATTACAAAATTCTTTACAAATAACCAAATGATAGGATTTACAGGTACTCCAATATTTGTAGATAATGCAACTGGAAATGCTCTTGGAAAAAGAACCACAAAAGAACTATTTGATGAGTGCTTACATAAATATGTAATTACTGATGCTATTAATGATGAGAATGTTTTAAAGTTCTCAGTTGAGTATATTGGAAAGTATAAACAAAAAGAGAATAGTGTAACAAATATTGATATTGCTGTTGAAGATATTGATAAAAAAGAGCTTCTTGAAAGTAGTGATAGAATTGAAAAAATAGTTGATTATATAATTGCTAATCATGATAGAAAAACTCACTCAAAAGAGTTTACAGCTATGATGTGTGTTAGTTCTGTTGAAATGCTTATAAAATATTATGAACTATTTAAAAGCAAAAATCATAATCTAAATATTGCAACAATATTTTCATATAGTGCAAATGAAGATGATAAAGATGCAACTGGAATGGTTGATTTAGAAGAAGCTGATGGTGCATATGTTGATGAAGAGCATATAAATAAACACTCAAGAGAAAAACTAGATGAATTTATTGCTGATTATAATAAAATATTTGGATGTAAATACTCCACAAAAGATTCTCAAAGTTTTTATAACTACTACAACGATATTTCAAAAAGAGTTAAACAAAAAGAGATAGATATTTTACTTGTTGTAAATATGTTTTTAACTGGATTTGATAGTAAAACTCTAAATACTCTTTATGTTGATAAAAATTTAAAATATCATGGATTAATACAAGCATTTAGTAGAACAAATAGAATACTAAATGAATTAAAATCTCAAGGTAATATAGTTTGTTTTAGAAATTTAAAACAAGCAACTGATGATGCAATATCTTTATTTTCAAATAAAGACGCAAAAGAGATAATTATAATGCAACCATATGAGAGTTATGTAGAAACTTTCAATGAAAAATATGATGCTTTAAAACTAATTGTTCCAACTGTTGCAAGTGTTAGTGACTTATATAGTGAAGAAGAGAAACTAGAGTTTATAAAAGTATTTAGAGAGCTATTAAGAGTAAAGAATATTTTAGGTGGATTTAGTGATTTTAAATGGGATGATTTAAAGATATTAGAACAAGAGTTTGAAGATTATATGAGTAAATACCTTGATTTAAAACCTAGTGTTAATCCTAATAAAGAAAAAGTATCTATTTTAGAAGATGTGGACTTTGAGCTAGAGCTAATTCATAAAGATGAGATAAATGTTACATATATTTTAAAGCTTCTTGGTTTATTTAAAGAGTCTGAAAATGAAGAGCAAAAAGCTAAACAAAAAGAAGAGATTTCAAACTTACTAAATAATAACCCACAACTAAGAAGTAAACGAGAATTAATAGAAAAATTCATAAATGAAAATCTAGTAAAAATAGATAATAGTGAAAATATTGAAGATGAATTTATAAAATTCTGGGATGAAGAGAAAGTAAAAGCATTTGAACAAATTGCAAATGAAGAAAATCTAAACAAAGATGAATTAAAAAAAGTAGTAGATACATATATTTATGAACAAAGAGAACCACTTCCAAATGATATTTCTAAAACATTAAATGTAGCTCCAAAATATCTAGAGAGAAAAATGATAGTAACTAGAGTTTTAGAAAGAATAGTTGGGTTTGTTGATAAGTTTTATGAGAAGTGATGTATTAAATAAGTGAAATATGCAAATTAATAACAAAAAGGATTGTAATGCAAAATATGACAATAGATGATATTATTGATGGAATGGTGAAAATTAAATTAAATGCACAATCTTTAGCAGATGAGGCTGAGTTATTATTGAATAATAAATATTTTGCTAGAGCATATACTTTATCACATATAGCACGAGAAGAAATTAGTAAATTGTATATCTTATTTCGAATTGGTATTGAAGTAATAGCTGGTAAAAAATATGATAATAAAAAGTTACAAAAAAGGCTGAATAGTCATAAATCAAAAATTGAATTTTTTTCATTTCCTATAATTATACATAGTCATAAAGGTGAATTTGTAGAAAAAATAAATGAAAGAAAAAATAATAGTTTATATGTTGGCTGGAAAGATAGTAAATTTCAATCTCCTAGTGAAGCTATTTCCGAACATATATCAAAACGAACTGTTGATTTGTCAATTTATACTATTTTAAAAATAACAAATGTTAATAAAATTATTGATTCTCTCATTTATTGGAAAGAAGCTCCAAAAGAAAAATTTGATAAAGCATTCAAAAATATAATTTTCAAAACAAATGAAGAAATGTTAGAGAAGATTTCTTATGATAAAGTAATAAAACAAGCTCAAGATTTAGAAAAAAAGCGTTTTGAACAATACTATAAAAATTTTGAAAAATTAAAAGATATCGATTAATGAAATATTTTTCTGGATTGGATGAAAAAGATAAAAAATCTAAACATAAAAAATTTGAGTTAATAAAAAACTTAACAGTTTGGAGTGATCTATTAGGATTTAGTAATGATTTTTGCAAAAATGGGTGGATATTAAATAAAGAGCAATGGGAAAAAATTGATTTAAGGTTAAAAAATTTCTATAGACAACACTATCTTAATATTTCTTCTTTAAATGAGTACATTTTTATTTTAAATGATGGTGTTGTAAGAACAATTCCATTAGTATATAATGAATCCTCATCTGTAATGAATTGTTATCCATTAAACAATCATATATATGAAATCTCAATGTGGATTAGAACTATTATTATTTCACATATTAATGTAAATAAAAGCGATGAAATTGGAGCTAGAACAGTTTTATCATATGGTGAAAGATTTAATAGCTTTTTAGATGAAATTACAGTAGATGATTTAGTCTATAAATATACAAAAATAGATATAAATGAAAAATCACAATTAGCCATAAATACTGGTGATTATACTTTAATGCACAATCCTAGACCATTGCAAATGAATACTGCTTTATCAAAATCTTATATTCTTGAAAGTCTTGGATCTAAAGCAGGATTGAAAGGTAATAGTTTTTTTATTGATAAAAGTTTTTTTGAATATATAAAAAATATAGCTCTCAATGATAGTATTTTAGAAGTGATTGATGAAGATGGATTATTTGTCATAAAATATGTTGATGAATTAGAAATCGAGTGTAATTGGCTTATGGGATTTGATTTTGTAAAAATAATTAAAATAGATGAACCTTTTGAAACAGTTGTGTATGAAATAAAAAGTTTTTATCCTGTTGATGAAAATCCAAAAAAATTTAAATTTGATTTAATTATATAGTTTTAAGTTATAAACTAATATTTATATAATAGTAAATTAATATTATTTTATATATAATTTAATATTAAAATATTAAGGAATTAATAATGATAATTTCAGTTTGTAATGAAAAAGGTGGTAGTGGTAAAACTACAATTGCCTTAAATATTGCAGTAAAACTTGGACTTTTAAAAGAAGATACTTTGCTAATTGATGCAGACCCTCAAAGAAGTATTGAAGTATTTACTAATATTAGAGCTAATGAAAATATTGATCTTATTTTTAATACTGTTTCTAAATTTGGAAGTAGTTTAGGAAAAGAAGTAAAAAGCTTGCAAAATAAATACTCTTCAATCGTAATTGATACAGGTGGAAGAGATAGTGAAGAGATGAGACAAGCATTAGCTATTAGTGATCTAATTATTATTCCTACATTACCTAGTGATTTAGATATTGCTGTTTTAAATAAAATGATAAACCTTTTTAATCAAGCTAAAGTATTTAACCCAAATGCTAAAGCACTAATTACTATTTCTAAAGCTAGCCCAAATCCTTTTTTAACTAAAAAGATAGAAGATTTAAAACAATATATTAAAGATAAAGACCTTGAAGATATAAAACTTTGTGAAAGTGTAATATTTGAAAGAGAAGCATATAAAAACTCTTTTTCAAATGGCTTAGGTATCTTAGAATTCCTTGATGAAAAGTCTAAAGCTTACCAAGACTTTAATAACTTCTTTGATGAATTAGTACAATATGTTAATAGTTAAATACTATTAGAATAATATTAGATTAGTATTAGAATAATAAATAATAATTGAAATAAAGGTTGTAATGTGAAAGAATCAATATTTAAAAAGAATGATAAAAAATCATTCGCATTCGTTGAAGATCAAAATACTCAAAATAGTGTAAATGAATTAGATGAATTTGTAAACTCTGGAAGAGGGCAAACAAAAAAAGTTCTAAACCCTAAAGGTAGACCAAAACTAAATGAAGATGAATTAAAACATGAACAAATTGTAATTTATCTTACAAAAGAACAAAAAAATGAAATTACTAAAAGAGCAAAACAATCATCACTAAGTGTTTCAAAATATGTAATGCTTAAAGTGTTTGGAATAAACTAATAATCTTAAACCCTTAAAATTAAATATAAAATAGAAAGAAAAATAAATGGATCCAAAAAAAAGAATAAATGTAAAAGCAGGACTAAAAGTAAATATAGTTCTTAAAGCTGATCAAAGAACTAATAAATTAACTCAAGGAATAGTAAAAGATATTTTAACAAACTCACCATCTCATCCACATGGTATAAAAGTAAGACTACAAGATGGACAAGTAATGGCTTAGACTCATAATATAATTCAGTTCTTCCTGAATAGTCATCATTTAGTGGAGTTTTAATTACAAGTTTATTATTAATATATAAAACAACTCTATTATGAATTATACTTCTAAAAAATCCTTGTTGTATATTATTCTCAATATTTCCGTTAATTTTATAATTTTTATTTAAAGAACTATTGTTGTTAAAATCTGATTTATAGTTTGTTTTATACGAACAGCCTGTAAATAACGATATTACCAATAAAATAGGTACTAATTTTTTTAATTTCATTTTATATTCCTAGCTCAGATTTTATTAATATTTCATAGTATCTAATAGATGTCTGTTAGTTGTAAGATTTTTGATTTATTTTTGTTTATTTGTAACAAATACTAAATTATAAAAATTAATTGATTATGTATTAAATAAATTTTTTAGTAAAACTTTCGATTATAGTATAATAATATCAAGAGTTAAAATTAGTAAATTAACATTACTGATAATTAAAATAGAACTAGGGGTAAATAATTATGGAAGAGTTAGATTTAGATGGATTTGAACGTTATTGTAAAAATATTAATTTTCGTACTTCGATTGATGCATACAAAAGATACCTAAACAATGGTGTAACTGTCTTGAATTCAATTACAAATGAAAATTTTTATGATTTTTTTAATAAATCACAAGATGATAATAAATATTTAAAAAATGAGTTTTTAGAATATATTTCCTTGCATAATTTACATTCTGATCTATATTCTGATTTTAAATCAGCTTTAAAAAAGTATATGGATTATGTTAATAAAAAATATCCATTAAGTGAAGAAGAAATAAAAACAAAATATACAGAAATATTTAATTTTATTAAAGAAAATGGACCCATAAAATTAAAAACACATAATAATTCAATTTTTAATTTAGAAAATAATTCGACTTCTTTGTGTGTAAGAGGTGATAATGGAAATGGACAAGAAAGAATGTCAATATCACTAGATAAAATTTTAAGAATTTTATATGAAAATGAAGGATACACATATTCTTCATATGAACCAAGTGTTGTAAATTATATTCTTGGTTTTATTAATGAAGAACCTATGCATCAAATTGCTGTTGAACAAGAACAATTTGATAGAAATGAAAACTTAGATGAAACAAAAAACAATATGCTCTCAAATTACAATCAACCTTTGAATCTTATATTATTTGGACCTCCTGGAACTGGTAAAACACATAAATTGGAGAAAAAATATTTTAATTTATTCTCAGATGATCATCAAAAACAATCTAAAGCAGAATTTTTATTAGATCTTGTAAAGAATACTACATGGTGGCAAATTATTGCAGCCATTCTTTTAGAAAAAAATGGACAAACTGTAAATGAAATATATGAACACGAATTATTTCAATTTAAAAATCAAATATCAAATACAAAAACACCAAAACAAACAATATGGGCTCAATTGCAAATACACACAAAAGAAGAGTGTGAATTTGTAAAATATAAAAATAAATCTCTTCCATACATATTTGATAAGTCTAAAGATGGAATTTGGACTGTAGATTCAGAAATAATCAAAAATGAAGCTACTGAAGTTTTAGCTATACACGATCAATACAAGAATTTTGAAGAGAAAAAAATTAAAAAAATTAATTATGTATTTTGTACATTTCATCAAAGCTATGGATATGAAGAATTTATTGAAGGTATAAAGCCAGTTTTTGGTGATGATGATAGTGCTGAATTAAAATATACTATTGAAAAAGGTATATTTTATGATGCTTGCCAAAAAGCATTAAATCTTACAGGGTACAATGGAACGTTAGATGAATTTTGTAAATTAACAAAAGAAGAAAGAGAAACATACTTTAAAAATTCAAATGTTAAATATGCAATTATGATTGATGAAATTAATAGGGGTAATATATCTAAAATATTTGGTGAATTAATTACTCTTATTGAAAATACAAAAAGATTAGGTGCAAAAGACGAACTAATAATTGAATTACCTTACTCAAAAGAAAAATTTGGAGTACCATCAAATTTATATATTATAGGAACAATGAATACAGCTGATAGAAGCATTGCACTAATGGACACAGCCTTAAGAAGAAGATTTGATTTTAAAGAGATGATGCCTGATTTAAATGCCGTTAAAGATATTATTGTTGATGATATTAAAATTTATAATCTACTTAATAACATCAATAAAAGAATAGAGTATCTATATGATAGAGATCATATGATTGGGCATGCTTATTTTATGAGTTTAGAAAAATCAAAAGATAAAAAAATAGAGTTAGATAATATATTTAGAAATAAGATAATTCCTCTTTTACAAGAGTATTTTTATGATGATTGGGAAAAGATAAGAATGGTCTTAGGAGATGGATTTATTAAAAGAGAAAAATTTGAATCTGTAATATTTGATGAAGAGTTTAGAAACACTGATTATATTGAAGATGAGAAGTTTAGTTATTTTATTGCAAAAGATTTTGATTATAACAAGCTTGGAAAATGAAACAAAACAGTTTTTCAATATTAGAATATAGATCAATCTATTATAAATCGTACGATATTTATGCAGAAGATTTTGCAGGTAATTTAGTAGTTCCTAAAAAAGTATTTGATGAATTGAAACAATTTATTTTAAAAAATAGTGAGCAGTCACTTTTTTTGAAACCATCCTATAAAAGTGGACTAGGGGAAACTCTTCAAGCTCAAAATTATGTTGGAGTAATTCAAACACAAGATGGTACAACTATAGAAATACTTCCTAAAATTGAAAATGTAGATAAAAATAAATCTAAAGAGATTTTAATAAAAATGTTAAAAACATTAAAGAAATCTCCATTTAAAAATTTCAATATGGCTAATTTGAAAAGCTCAAAAATACCTTTACTTGAGATTTTTATTACAATGTTTTTAGAAGAACTATCAAAGTTGATTAAAAGAGGTATTAAATCAGACTATATTACAAAAGAAGAAAATCTAAAGTTTTTAAAGGGCAAACTACAAATAAATCAGCAAATAAAAATGAATTATATTCATAAAGAGCGTTTTTTTGTACAGTATCAAGAATTTTTATCTAATAGAATTGAAAATAAATTAATTAAAACAACTTTAGAATTTTTATACAAAAAATCAAAATCTAATAAAAATCAGCAAAGAATAAGAGAGTTTTTATTTGTATTTGACGAAATAGAAGTATCACATAATATAAAATCTGATTTTTCAAAAGTAAAAATTAATAGACAAATGAAAGATTATGAACAAGTTTTATTATGGTGTCAAACTTTTTTATTAGAAAACTCTTTTTCTCCATACAAAGGATATAATGTTGCTTTTGCATTATTGTTTGATATGAATTTATTATTTGAATCATTTGTTGGTAATTACCTGAAAAAACAAGGTTTGAATGTATCGTTACAAGATAAAGGAAAATATCTTGTTGAAGAACCAAACAAATTTGCTCTAAGACCTGATATTGTTATAAATAAAGATAATGATGAAGATGAACAATTAATTGCAGACACAAAGTGGAAAATTATAAAAGAAGAAAAAGATATATCTCAACAAGATATGTATCAACTTTATGCATATGGTACAAAGTACATTAATTGTAAAAAAATGTATTTAATTTATCCTTACAACAATAATGATTTTACTTTGAGATATTTATATAAAAATGAAGAAAATGATAAATTAGTTTTAAATCTTTTATTTTTTGATTTATCAAAAGATGATCCTGTTTTTTACAATCAATACAATCCAGAAGTAAATTATAAGTTATTTGAAAAATTAAAAATTAAAAAATATAATATTCTCAATTAATATCCGACAAAATATACTATCAATTTTTTAACTAAAAAGCAGTAATTTAACCTATCGTATAACACTTGTTTTCCGACACTTTATATCACTTCCATAAAACATTCAAAAAAATGGCTATTTTTTATACGATAAATACTATCGGATTGTGATATAATACGAAAACTATAT
>CAYLKG010000008.1:0-40975 GCA_964384195.1 uncultured Aliarcobacter sp.
GTATTTTCTTTGTTTTACCTTGGTTAGATAGAGATACAAAAATTTTACCAGCACATAAAAGACCTCTATTCTTTATTTGGTTCTGGATCTTAATGGTAGATTTAATTGTATTAACTGTTTATGGTAAATTACCTCCAACAGGTACAAATGCATGGGTAGGATTCTATGCGGCAGTTACATTTATTTTACTATTTGTTCTACTTCCAGTTATTTCAAAACTTGATCAAAAAAGAAGAGGATAATATATTATGAGAGAATTAAAAATATTAGCAGTAGTAGTAATTCTTACACTTATTACTTACTGGGGTGTTGAGCCTTTTGCTCACACACAAATGCATCCACATGTAAGCCCTGCAAACTTCAAATTTGAAGAATCAGATAAAGTTAGTGCAAAAGAAAATGTAGAAAAAGCTCAAAAAGCTTTAGAAGAAGCACAAAAAGCGAATAATGAGAAAACTATAAAAGGTGCAACTGCAACTTTAAATGAAGCTACAACTTTTGATAAAACAATCAATGAGTTTTGGGCAAGCAATAAAGATGCTTTAAACGCAAAAGGTAATGCTGCAAATGGAGAAACATTAGTTACTTCAAATTGTACAGCTTGTCATAGTATTCAATCAAAAGGATTTCCTCAACTTATGGATAATGCAAGTGCAGGTGCTGCATATGGTGTTACTCCTCCTGATTTAGGAAGTGCTGGAAAACTATACTCAAAAGAGTACTTAATTGCATTCATTAAAAACCCTGCTTTAGCATCTAAAGTTTCACATAAATTTGTTGATGGAAGAGCTCATCCAATGCCTGGTTATGATTGGATGCAACCTCAAGAAATTGCAGATATGGTTGCATATTTAGAGTCAATTGCTCCAAAAGAGATGTCAAATAAAGAAGTATTCACTGATGCTTGTCAAAGATGTCATGGAATAAAATATGCTGATATGAAAAAAGGTTCTATGTCTGCATTTACACCAAATAATGATGTAAAAGCTTATATGGGTATATTACCTCCTGATTTATCTCAATACATTAGAAGTAGATCAGCTAATTATTTAGAAACATTTGTTAATGATCCACAAAAACAACTTCCTGGTACAGCAATGCCAAGAGTTGGTTTAACGCAAGAGTCTCAAGCTCAAGTTATTAAATATCTTGAAGAGGTTGGAGATTCTAAAAAAGCACAAAGAGAAGAATTAGGTCCTAAATTCTTAATCTATCTTGTGATTTTTGCAATTTTTGCCTTCTTATGGAAAGCAAGTAAATGGAGAGATGTTCACTAAGAACATCTTTTCAAAATATTAGGAGAGAAAAATGAAATTATTAAAATTATTACTTATTGCATCATTAGCATCTGGTTCACTTTTTGCGAATGATGTAATGCAAAAATCTATGGCTTCTATGGAACAAGGAATGGCATTAATTCAAAAAGGTTTTTTAAATAACAATGTTGAATTAATTAAAGAGGGAAATAAACTTGTGAAAAGAAGGAAATAATCTTTTTTCAGAAAAAAGTACTATCTCTCAATATCTTCCAGCAAACAAAAAACATATGACAAATATTGCAGAAAATGCTTCTAAAAGAATAGCCTTAGATGTTATTGAATTAGAAGAAAACTTAAAAAACAAAGCATTCATAAAAGCGGGTAATTCTTACTCTGATATGCTAAATGCTTGTTCTAACTGTCACTCAATAGTTAGAAATTGGTAAGATATAAAAGAGGTAGATTTCTACTCTCTTTTATATAATAATTTTCGAGCAAGTACAAATAGCAGCTGTTTCTGACCTTAAAATTATATTAGATTTAAATCCAACAATAAAATCCGTCTTGAATTTATCTCTCTCTTTTTTTGAAAAACCACCTTCAGGACCAATAATTATTGTATCAATTAAAACTTTTTTTTCATCTATTGATATTTGTGAAAAATCTAAAAAATATGAATTTGGAAAATATTTAACAAACTCTTCTAAATTTTTATAATCATCTATTTTAATAATACTACTTCTTCCACATTGAACAGATGAATTTATTAGTATCTTTTCTAGTTTCTCAAAATTTATTTTAAAGTTTTTTTGTGAAAAGTCACTATATATAAAACTTATCTTATCTACACCTAATTCATTTAAAGATGCTATATTTTCATAAATTGTTTTGGGATCAACAATACACCAACCTAAATGTAACTTTTTAGAATTTTCTACAATTTTTTCTTCTTTTGATACTAGAGTCAATAAAGCACTTTTTTTATCAATAGATGTTATTTTGTATGAATATAAAAATTTGTCTTCTAAGTTTCTAAAGTTTATAATGTCATCAATTTTATGTCTTCTAGCTTTAACTATATAATTATAATTTTCATCTTTTATCTCTAAAATATCATCTTTAGCAAACTTGTCATAAACATATTGCATTTAGAATACCTTAGAGATAACATAAACTAAAACTAAAACCGAAATTTCAATCAAATATATCTTTTTAGCATAAGCATAAAAATCTTCTTGAAGTTTCATATCACCAACTTTTATAACTCTTTGCTTCTTATATCTTTTTATCTCTATTACAAGTAAAAAGATTGAAGCTGGTATCATTAGAGCTATTGTCAAACTAAATTGTTGTGCATAAAAAGCAACTATAGTTCCTGTATAGATTACTATTGCATTACTTAAATGATAAACTGGTGTCATAAATTTCAATCTTTTAGCCAAACTGATAAAGTCTTTACTTGAAATAACTGAATATAAATTAAAAAGCATAATTGCTAAAAAAATATGTATTGTATAAATATGTGTTGATATTGCATCCTGCATTATTTCCATTAAATTTATCTCACTTTTAAAATTTTTTGCTATTATAACCAACTTATGATAAGTTTATATTTTCAATACCTCTTACATTTTTTATATAATAAGGATTTTTTTAATAATGAAACACAATTTTGATAAAAAAGCTGTTGTGATTTTAAGTGGTGGAATGGATTCTACATTAAGCTCATATATAGCAAAAAATAGTGGTTATGAGTTAATCGCCATTCATTTTAATTATGGACAAAGAACGCAAGATAGAGAATTAAAAGCTTTTAGGGATATTTGCCAAGAATTAAATGTACTAAATAAATATGAAATTGATATACCATTTTTCTCTCAAATAGGGGCTAGTGCTCTAACTGATAAAACAATAGAAGTGCCAACTTCTGGTGTTGAAAAAGGAATAGTTCCTGTTACATATGTTCCATTTAGAAATGGGATTTTTTTAAGTATTGCTAGTGCTATTGCTGAAAAAGAGAATGCAAGTGCTATGTATATTGGGGTAGTTCAAGAAGATAGCTCTGGTTACCCAGATTGCACAGATACTTTTATACAAAGTATAGAAAAAGCTATAAACGAAGGAACAAAAGAGCAAACTAAAATTCAGATTGTAACACCTTTAGTTCATTTAAGTAAAAAAGAGATTGTACAAGAATCTATAAAACTAAATGTTCCACTAAAACTTACTTGGTCTTGTTATAAAGAAGAGATTGAAGCTTGTGGAGTATGTGATTCTTGTAGATTAAGATTAAATGGATTTTTTGAAGCAAAGCAAAAAGATCCTATAAAATACAAAGGAAATTAATTTATGTGGGAAATATCAAAAGAGTTTGATTTTTGTTATGGCCATAGAGTTTGGTCTCAATCTTTAAACACTGAATTCTCTCTTGATGGATGCTTGATGTGTAGACATCTTCATGGACATCAAGGAAAGATAATAGTGTATCTTAAATCAGATATACTAAAAAGTGGTATGGTGACTGATTTCAAACATCTAAATTGGTTTAAAAAATTTTTAGATGATGTTTTAGATCACAAATTTATTATAGATATTAATGACCCTCTTTTTGAAATACTACTTCCAAGTATTGAAAAAAAAGATTTAATTAGTTTTGAAGAAGGTTATAAAAGAGTAAATATAAGTGATTTTAAAAATGAAATTTTGGAACTTTACGAAAGTTATATAATTGTAGATTTTGTACCAACAAGTGAAAATATATCAGCTTGGCTTTTAAAAATAGTTCAAGAAAAAATGAAAAAAATTGATATAAAAGTATCAAAAATTGAATTTTTAGAAACTCCAAAAACCAAAAGCACATTTTATGCTTGAAGTAAATGAGATTTTTGGACCAACTATTCAAGGTGAAGGAAAACTAATTGGTACTCCTTCTGTATTTATAAGATTTGGAAAATGTAATTTAAAATGTATTGGATTCAATGTAGAATATGAAACTCCAAGCGGTATAAAAAAATGTGCTTGTGATTCATATTATGCAGTTGATACAGCATTTAAAAATAGTTGGAAAAAATATAAATCTCATACTGAAATTTTAGATGAAGTAGATAAACTACTAAAAGATTATAACTATGATTTTAATATAGACATTGTAATAACTGGTGGTGAGCCACTTTTATATTGGAATGATGTTGAATTTCAAAAGCTTCTTGAGTTTTACATAAATAAAAATCATAAAGTTACAATAGAGACCAATGCTTCTTTAAATATAGACTTTACAAAAGATTATCAAAATAAAATTCTTTTTTCTATGAGTGTAAAACTAAGTAATTCACTAGAACCTCTAAAAAAAAGAGTCAATAAATCTACTTTGACAAAAATTCTAAATAACTCAAAAGAATCGTATTTAAAATTTGTAATTGGTGATGATTTTTTAGCAAATGCTATTATTGAAATTAATGATATTATTAAAGATATTCCAAAATGTGAAATTTTTCTAATGCCTCTAGGAGATACAGCAAGCAATATTGATAAAAATTCTTTAGATGTTGTAAATCTTGCAATAAAATATGGATTCAAATACTCAGATAGACTACACATTAGATTATGGGATAATAAAAGAGGAGTTTAATCTAATAAAAATATTGTTATAATAAAAATTATATGCAAAAAAATAAAAGGACAAATATGAAATTTAGTGGTAAAAATGTTTTAATAACTGGTGCTAGTAAAGGTATAGGAGCCCAAATTGCTCAAACACTAGCAAGCTATGGATTAAAAGTTTGGATAAATTATAGAAGTAAAATAGATGAAGCTGAAGCTATAAAAGAACTTATTGAAAAAGCAGGTGGAACAGCTGCAATCATAAAAGCAGATGTAAGTATTGAAGAAGAGTTTATAAATGCAATTAAAACTATTATTGATAGTGATGGTGAATTGTCTTATCTGGTAAATAATGCCGGAATCACAAAAGATAAATTAGCACTAAGAATGAGTATAGAAGATTTTACGTCAGTTTTAGATGCAAATCTTACTTCTGCTTTTATTGGGTGCAGAGAAGCTTTAAAAGTTATGGGTAAAAAAAGATTTGGATCTATTGTAAATATATCTTCAATAGTCGGAGAAATGGGAAATCCAGGGCAGGTAAATTATTCAGCTTCAAAAGGTGGATTAAATGCTATGACTAAGTCATTTGCAAAAGAAGCAGCTAGTAGAAATATAAGATATAATGCAGTAACACCTGGATTTATTCAAACAGATATGACAAATTTATTAAAAAATGAAGTAAAAGCTGAATATGAGAAAAATATTCCTCTTTCAAGATTTGGAAATCCTACTGAAATTGCTGATGCAGTAGCATTTTTACTAAGTGACCATTCATCTTATATAACAGGTGAAATATTAAAAGTAAATGGTGGATTATACGTTTAAAGCTAAGCTTTAAGTTATAATTTTAAGAATTTTAAAGGGTTTTAAAAACTTTTTTGCTATAATTTGAAGTTAATTTTATAAAAGGATAAAGATATGGCATTATTAGATGATGTAAAAGCAGTTGTAGTTGAGCAATTAGATTGTGATCCAGCTGAAGTTAAAGAGGATTCAAAATTTATTGAAGACTTAGGTGCAGATTCGCTAGATGTTGTTGAACTTGTAATGGCTTTAGAAGAGAAATTTGACATCGAAATTCCTGATGAAGATGCAGAAAAAATCTTAACTGTTGCTGATGCAATAGCGTACATCGAAAATAACGCGTAATTATACGCTTTACTTAAATGAAAGATTAATTCTTTCATTTAAAATTTCTACTATTGAGTTTTTTGTTTAAAAAATTGAATAATTTAAATTAAATATAATTAAAGTATTGGAGCGAATTAGATGAAAAGAGTTGTTATTACAGGTCTAGGTACAATAAATTCTATAGGACACAGTGTAAACGAATCTTTCGAAGCAGCTGTAAATGGTGTTTGTGGAATTGATACAATAACATTATTTGATATTAGTGATTTTTCTGTACAAATTGCAGGAGAAGTAAAAAACTTTGACCCTGAAACTGTGATGGATAAAAAAGAGGTTAAAAAAGCCGATAGATTTATTCAATTAGGAATAAAAGCAGCTCAGGAAGCTATGATTGATAGTGGTTTTATAACTATTGATAACAAAAAAGTAGATGAGAAAGATGCTCCTAGGTTCGGAATAATCTCTGGTTCTGGAATTGGTGGATTAAGTACAATTCAAAAAAACTCTACAATTTGTGATACAAGAGGTTCAAGAAAAATATCTCCATTCTTTATTCCTTCATCACTAGCAAATATGCTAAGTGGATTTATTTCAATTGAACACAATTTAAAAGGACCTTCATTAAGTCATGTTACTGCTTGTGCTGCATCTACTCATGCTTTAAATGACGCAGTTAAAACAATTGCATTAGGTGGAGCGGATAGAATCTTAGTAGTTGGTGCTGAAAGTGCTATATGTGGTGCTGGAGTTGGTGGTTTTGCTGCAATGAAAGCATTATCAACAAGAAACGATGAACCTAAAAAAGCTTCTAGACCATTTGATATTGATAGAGATGGTTTTGTAATGGGTGAAGGTTCTGGTGCTCTAGTTGTTGAAACTCTTGAAAGCGCTTTAGAAAGAAATTCTAAAATATATTGTGAAATTATTGGATTCGGTGAAAGTGGAGATGCTAATCATATAACTTCTCCTGTTACAGATGGTCCACTTAGAGCTATGAAAGCAGCTTTAGAAATGGCTAAAAACTTAACTGGTGAATATCCAAAAATTGATTATATTAATACTCATGGTACTTCAACTCCTGTAGGTGATAAAAATGAAACAGCTGCTATAAAAGAAGCATTTGGGGGAAAAGAGAATTGTCCTCCTGTATCTTCAACAAAAGGACAAATTGGTCACTGTTTGGGTGCGGCTGGTGCAATTGAAGCAATTATGGCAATAAAAGCCTTAAATGAAGGTATTATACCACCAACAATAAATGTTGATAATCAAGATCCTGAATGTGATTTAGATGTTGTTCCAAATGTTTCTAGAAAAGTTGAGTTAACAACTGTAATGAGTAATAATTTTGGTTTTGGTGGAACAAACGGTTCTGTAATTTTTAAAAAATTTACAAAATAAATCTAAACCTTAAAGAGTAGAAGTACTCTTTTTAATGAGGAAAAATATTGGCAACATACCTAGAATTTGAAGAAAAAATCAGAAAAATCGAAGAAGAAATTTCAATAGCTAAAGCTAGAGCGGATGAACCAGCTGTTGAAATCTTAAATAAAAAACTTGATAAAGAAGTGGAAAAAACATTTAAAAATTTAAATGATTATCAAAAACTTCAACTAGCACGTCATCCTGATAGACCATATGCCCTTGATTATATAAATGGACTTCTAACTGATGCCTATGAACTTCATGGTGATAGACATTTCGTCGATGATAATGCAATTGTATGCTATTTAGGATTTATAGGAGCTCAAAGAACTTTAATTATTGGTGAACAAAAAGGTAGAGGAACTAAAGAGAAGCTAAAAAGAAATTTTGGAATGCCTAGCCCTGAAGGTTATAGAAAAGCTTTAAGAGTGGCTCAAATAGCTGAAAAATTCCAAATCCCAATTCTTATGCTTGTTGATACTCCAGGCGCATATCCTGGTCTTGGTGCTGAAGAGAGAAACCAAAGTGAAGCGATAGCTAAAAACCTTTATGAGTTCGCAAATCTAACAACACCAACTGTTTCAGTTGTAATTGGAGAAGGTGGAAGTGGTGGAGCATTAGCTATTTCTATTGCAGATAAACTTGCAATGATGAGATACTCTGTTTATGCTGTTATTTCGCCTGAAGGTTGTAGTGCAATTTTATGGAACGACCCGTCAAAAGTTGAAACAGCAGCTCAAGCTTTGAAAATTACTGCTGAAAACTTAAAACAACAAAATTTAATTGATGATGTTGTAAATGAACCTTTAATTGGGGCACACAGAAAAAAAGATGAGGCTATTATGGCTTTAAAAGAATACTTTTTAAATTCAGTAGAAGAACTTAAAAAATTGTCTCCTGAAAAAAGAAGAGAAAATAAATATCAAAAAATTATGAATTTAGGTTCTTTCCAAGAGTAAGATAAACTTTTTAAAGTTTATCTTAGTTATCGTCTTTATCTCTTACGAGTCTTCCTACACTCTCACCACCAATTATATGAAAGTGTAAATGAGGAACTTCTTGACCTCCATCTTTACCAATGTTTGTTATCATTCTATAACCTGTTTCATTTATATTTAATTCTTTTGTCACTTTTTTTATAAAATTACTCATTTGAATCATAATAGAATCTGGAGCATCTTCAAAAGAGTTATAGTGAGCTTTAGGAATAACTAGAACATGAACTCTTCTTGTAGGATTTATATCGTGAAAAGCTAAAAATTTTTCATCTTCTAATAAAATTTTACTAGGTATCTCTTTATTTACAATTTTGCAAAATATACACATCATTTTTCCTTTCAAATAATACTGATTGATTATAACCAAACTCTAATAAAAAATTGGGTAAAATCGTTGTTTTTAGAATATAGACAATAAAAAATAATTTAATAAATAGGAAAAAAAGTGACTCTTTGGATTGAAAAAATACAAAATGCTAAATCTCTTGAAGAGCTTGAAAATTTAAGAGTTGATACTTTAGGTAAAAAAGGTATATTAACTTTAGAGTTTACAAAAATGAAAGATATTCCTGCAGATGAGAAAAAATCATTTGCTGAAAATTTAAATTTGCAAAAAGAGCAAATAACAAAAGCTTTGGATAGCAAAAAAGTTGAATTAGATTTTGAGGCTTTAAACAAGAAATTAGAATCAGAAAAAATTGATGTTACAAAATTTAACAATGAACTTAGTTGCGGTGCTTATCATCCAGTAGCAGAAACTATGAATAGAATTACAAATTACTTTTTGAATTTAAATTTTGCTGTTGAAGAAGGTCCTTTAGTTGAAGATGATTTTCATAATTTTCAAGCTTTAAATCTTCCTGAGTACCATCCAGCAAGAGATATGGCTGACACTTTTTATAACAAAGATTATACTCTTTTAAGAACACATACTTCGCCTGTTCAAATAAGAACAATGCTTACTCAAAAAGCGCCAATTAGAATGATTGCTCCAGGAACAGTTTTTAGAAGAGACTTCGATATAACACATACTCCAATGTTTCACCAAATAGAAGCATTAGTAGTTGATGATGCCGATAAAATCTCTTTTGCAAACTTAAAACATGTTCTAGTTGAATTCTTACAACATATGTTTGGAGAAGTAGAGGTAAGATTTAGACCATCTTATTTCCCATTTACAGAACCATCTGCTGAAGTTGATATTTCATGCGTATTTTGCAAGGGAAGCGGTTGTAGAGTTTGTTCACAAACAGGATGGCTTGAAGTTTTAGGTTGTGGAGTTGTAGATCAAAATGTTTTTGATGCAGTTGGTTACAAAGATAAATCTGGTTATGCCTTTGGATTAGGAATAGAGAGATTTGCTATGTTAATTCATAGTATTGGAGATTTAAGATCTTTATTTGAAAGTGATACAAGACTATTAGGACAATTTAAATGATAATTACAAAAAGATGGCTAGAAGAATTTATAAATATATCAAAAATAAATACTGAAGATATTTGCAAAACTTTAAATAGCATTGGCTTAGAAGTTGATAGTGTAGAGAAAAATAGCATTCCTGAAAAGGTAATTGTAGCGAAAGTTTTAAGTAAAGAGAAACACCCGGATGCTGATAAACTTAATGTTTGCCAAGTAGATTTAGGGTCTGAGACAACACAAATTGTTTGTGGCGCTTCAAATGTTGAAGCTGGACAAATAGTTGCAGTTGCAACAATTGGTGCTGTTTTAGGTGAAAATTTTAAAATAAAAGCTGCAAAATTAAGAGGAGTAGAATCAAACGGAATGATTTGCTCATCAACTGAACTAGGACTTCCAAAGTTAAATGATGGAATTATGATTCTTGATAACTCTATTGGTGAACTTATTCTGGGGAAAGAATTAAAAGATTATCCACTTTTAAATGATGATGTTATAGAAATAGGTCTTACTCCAAATAGAGGAGATTGTTTAAGTATCTTAGGTGTTGCTAGAGAGCTTAGTGCATTTTATGAAATAGGTTTATGCGAACTTGATAAATCTATTAATTACAATGAATCAAGCATTGGTCAAATGTTTAAAATTCATTGTGATAATAAAATAAATTCATCTTTAATTTTTAAAGCTATAGATATATCTAATTTTAGCCTGGACTTAGTAAAAAAATTACGACTTTCTGTAATTAAAAAATATCAAGGAAATAGTGATTTAAAAAATCTTTTAAATTATACAACACACTCTTGTGGTGTCCTTTTAAATGCTTATCCAAAATCAAAATCATCTATTTTAGATATCAAAAAAGATGAAGATGGTTTTGATACAATTTATTTTGACTCTGAAGCTTTAAGCAAGCCTTGTGTTTTACAAAATGATTTTGAAGAGACTGAAACTGAATATTTAATAGAAGCTTCTTATGTAAATCCTGAATTAATTTCGAAACTTGTATTCAATAAAAAGATAAAAACTTCTGATATTTTCTATAAATCTTCAAGAGGAAGTGAGCCAAATATTAGTTTTGGATTAGCTTATTTCTCAAATCTTATTTCTAAACTCGGTGGAACATTATCAAAGGGTTCAGTTGATTATATAGACGATATTGAAAAATTATTTGTTGATGCAAATATTAAAAAAATAAACTCAATAATTGGGCAAGATATAGAAAAAAATGAGATTGAGAAAATATTAATTTCATTAGGTTTTGAAGTAAAAGAGAGAATGGAAGATACTTTATCAATAAAAGTTCCTTATTATAGACATGATATTAAAAATGTTGCAGATATTACAGAAGAGGTAATTAGAATTATTGGAATTGATAATATAAAATCAAAACCTCTTTGTATAGACGAAGTAAATAGAGTAAATAAAACTAGTTTGGATTTATTAAAAAGAAATAAACTTAGAAATAAAGCTGTAGAAAATGGGTTTTTTGAAACCTTAACTTATGTATTTACATCTAAAGAAAACTTAATAAAATATGGTTTTAAAATTGTAAAAGAAGAGTTAGATATCGTTAATCCAATAGTAAAAGAGTTGAATACTTATAGAACTAATCTTCTTTTAAATCTAGTTGAAGCTTGTTCAAATAACTTCAAAACAGGAGCAAGAAGAGTATCTTTCTTCGAGATTGGAACAATTTTTGATGAAAATAGAAAAGAGAGTAAAAAAATAGCTTTTGTTTATAGTGGGGCTATTGAACAAGAAGATGTTAGCAATACGGGCAAACCAAAGAATATGGATTTCTTTACATTTGCAAAAAAAGTTTTAAATACAACTGGTGAGTTTGAATTAGAAACTATACAAAATGTGGATAACAAATTTGTTCACCCATATCAAAGTGCAAATGTTATTATAAATGGAAAGGTTGTAGGTTTTATTTCTAAACTTCATCCAAGTGTTGCAAGTGATTATGATTTAAGTGATACTTTCTTTGCACAAATTGATTTTGATGCTATAAAAAATGATTTAATAAAAGCTAATTCTTACTCTAAATTTCAAGTTTCAAGAAAAGATTTAAGTATTATTGCCTCAAAAAATCTTGAATTTAAAGAGATTAAAAAAGTAATAAATTCACTTAATAATCCTTTGATTAAACAGTTCAATTTAATAGATATTTATAGTGATGAGAAATTAGGAGAATTTGATAGTTTAACTATTAGATTTACTCTACAAAGTGATGATAAAACTTTAGAAGATGAAGATATAAATTTAGTTATTAATTCTATTTTAGATGTTTTAAAAGATAAATTAAATATTACTTTAAGATAATAAAAAAGGGGAAAAGTGGAAAATTTCATTATAAAAAGATTATCAAAGCCTTTTGATGTAACAATAGAGAATATAGCAAGTGATAAATCAATCTCTCACAGATGTGCGATGTTTTCACTTTTTTCAAATCAGACTTCATATATAAAAAATTATTTATTAGCAGAAGATACATTAAATACTCTAAATATTGTTGAGCAACTTGGAGCAAAAATAAATAGAGATGGAAGTAGTATAGAAATTACTCCTATTGATACTTTAATTGAACCAAACGATGTTTTAGATTGTGGAAATTCTGGAACAGCTATGAGATTATTTTGTGGTTTATTAGCAAGCGTGGATGGAAGCTTTGTATTAACTGGGGATAAATATTTAAGAAGCAGACCAATGAAAAGAGTTGCTGATCCTTTAAGAAGTATTGGAGCAAATATAGATGGTAGAGAAAATGGTAACAAAGCACCTTTATTTATAAGAGGTGTAAAAAATTTAAAACCTTTTACTTATATTTCTCCAATAGACTCTGCACAAGTTAAATCAGCTATGATTTTAGCTGCTTTAAGAGCAGATGGAGTTAGTAAATATAAAGAAAAAGAGTTAACTAGAGACCATACAGAAAGAATGTTATGTGGTATGGGTGCAAATGTTTTCACTGATGAAGATGGATTTATAAATATTGAACCTTTAAAGAATCATTTGAAACCACTAAATATAACTGTTCCAGCAGATCCATCTAGTGGATTCTTTTTTGCTGTAGCTGCTGCAATTACAAAAGGTTCAAGAGTTGTTATAAAAAATGCATCTTTAAATCCTACAAGAATCGAAGCTTATGTAATACTTCAAAAAATGGGTGCAACTGTTAATTTCATTGAAAAAGAGAATATTTATGAGCCAATTGGTGATATTGAAGTAATTGGAAATGAGCTAAATGGTGTTGAAGTTAGTGAAAATATATCTTGGTTAATAGATGAGCTTCCTGCATTAAGTATTGCTATGAGTTTAGCAAATGGGAAATCTTTAGTTAAAAATGCAAAAGAACTTAGAGTTAAAGAGAGTGATAGAATAAGTGCTGTAGTGAATAATTTAAAACTTTGTGGTGTTAATTTTACAGAGTTTGAAGATGGTTACGAAATAGTTGGTGGAAAACTAAATAAAGCGACTATTGATTCTTTTGGAGACCATAGAATTGCAATGAGTTTCTCAATAGCTGGACTTAATTGTGATATGCAAATCAATGACACTGATTGTATAAATTCATCTTTCCCAAATTTTAAAGAGATTTTAGACTCTTTATATCAAGGATAAATTTTGAAAATAGAACTCGCTAGTAACTATGGATTTTGTTTTGGTGTGAAAAGAGCAATTGATATAGCCCAAAAATATCAAAATAGTGCAACAATGGGTCCATTAATTCATAATGAAGATGAGATAAATAGACTTAAAAAAGATTTTAATGTCGGACTTTACTCAAAATTAAGCGATGTTAAACCAGATGATACTGTAATTATAAGAACTCACGGTATTCCAAAAGATGACTTAAAAGAGCTTAGAAAAACTACAAAAAAAGTTATAAATGCGACTTGTCCATTTGTAACAACACCACAAAATATTGTAAAAAATATGTCAAAAGAGGGCTATTCAATTCTTATATTTGGAGATTCTGAGCATCCTGAAGTAAAAGGTGTAAAATCTTATGCTGCTGATTTAGATGATGTTCATATTGTTTTATGTGTTGAAGATTTAGAAAAAATAAAGTTTAAAAACAAAAAAATAGCCTGTGTAGCTCAAACTACAAAGAAAAAAGAGACTTATCTAGAAATAATTAATTCTTTAATACTTAAAAATAAAGAAGTTCGAGTTTTCAACACAATTTGTGATGCTACTTTTGAAAATCAAGATGCAGCTAGAGATATATCAAAAAAAGCAGATATTATGATTGTAATTGGAGGAAAAAGTTCTTCAAATACAAAACAACTTCAGGCAATTTGCCTTGAAAATTGTCCAGAATCTCATTTGATTGAAAATGAATCTGAACTTGAAAGTTATTGGTTTAAAGATAAAAATTTTTGTGGAATAACGGCAGGAGCGAGTACTCCAGACTGGGTAATTCAAAAAGTAATAACTAAAATTAAAAGTTTCAAATAGAAAATTTAAGCCACTTTTCTGTATAATCGTCCAATTTTAAAAAAACTGGTAAACAAGAAGGTACAAAATGCGTATGGATGATATAGATTTAGGTGAAGACTTTGATTTCGAGCAAATGCTTAATGAGTCTTTTGAGCAAGCAGAAAATAATTCTGTAGTTGATGGAATTATAGTTGAAATTAATGCGGAGAGAGTTTTAGTTGATGTTGGTCAAAAAATAGAGGGTTTACTACCAATATCTGAGATTACTGTAGCTGGTGAGGTAAAGTATAAAGTTGGTGATACTATACCTGTTATGCTTATGGGAAATAGAGGAGAAAGACCAAGTATTTCACATAAAAAAGTTTTACAAAAAGAAAAATTTGATAATTTCATCAAAGCTCATGGTGAGAATATTGAAGACGTAACAATTGAAGGTAAGATTGTATCTATCAAACAAAGAGGTGGATTTACAATAGAAGATGCAGATGGTTGTGAATACTTCATGCCTCTAGCTCAATCTTACATGAAAACTATTGGTGCTATTGGAAAAACTGTTAAAGCAAAAGTACTAAAAGTAAACAAAAATCAAAGCTCAATTATCGTTTCTAGAAAAAAACTAATCGAAGAAGGAAAATCTATAAAAGACAGCAAAATTGCTGAAATTTTAGAGAACAAAGCTCCAATTACTGGAATAATCAAGAAAATCACATCTTATGGTATGTTTGTTGATTTAGGTGGAATTGATGGTTTAGTAAACTACAATGAAATATCTTACAAAGGTCCTGTAAATCCTGCAAATTATTATGCTGAGGGTGATTCAGTTTCTGTTATTGTTCTATCTTATGACAAAACAAAACAACATTTAAGTCTTTCAATCAAAGCAGCTTTATCGAATCCTTGGGAAGATATTAAAGATCAATTAGAAGTTGGAGATACTATTACTGTTACAGTATCGAATTTTGAATCTTATGGTGCTTTTGTTGATTTAGGAAATGACATAGAAGGACTTTTACACATATCTGAATTATCATGGAATAAAAATATCAAAAATCCAAAAGAGATTTTAAATATTGGTGATGAGATAAATGTTGAAGTAATTGAGTTAAATATTGAACAAAAAAGATTAAGAGTATCTTTAAAAAATCTTCAAGAAAAACCATTTACTAAATTTATAAATGAGCATAAAGTTGGAGATGTTATAAAAGGTAAAATAGCTACTTTAACTGATTTTGGGGCTTTTGTAAGTATTGGAAATGTTGATGGTTTATTGCACAACGAAGAAGCTAGCTGGGAAACAAATGCTAAATGTAAAAACCTATTCAAAAAAGGTGATGAAGTAGAAGTTAAAATTATAAAAATTGATAGAGAAAAAGAAAATATTTCACTTTCAATCAAAGAAATAGCTGAATCTCCTGCAAAAAAATTCCAAGATGCTTATAAATTAGGTGATATTATTGTAGGTAATGTAAAAGATATTAAAGATTTCGGTTTATTTATTAAACTTGAAAATAATCTTGATGGATTAATTAGAACTGAAGATTTTGGACCATTAAATGCTGATGAAGTTAAAATTGGTGATGAAGTTAAGGCTGTAATTATAAATATTGATACTAAGAAAAATAGAGTTAGATTGTCAGTTAAAAGATTAGAGCAACAACAAGAAAGAGAGATGTTAAAATCGGTAAATGATGATTCATCTATGACTTTAGGTGATATTATTAAAGACCAAATAAAATAATTAGGAATATTTTGATGAGTAAACATACAATTGTAGTTTGTGATCATATTCACGAAGCTGGATTAAATATTTTACAAAATTGCGAAGACATTAACTATGTTTTCGCAGCAGATATTGATAAAGTTAAATTATTAGATATTATAAAAGATGCTGATGTTGCAATAACAAGATCTTCAACTGATGTTGATGAAAAGTTTTTAAATGCAGCAACAAATTTAAAAGCAATTATTAGAGCTGGTGTTGGTTATGACAATGTTGATATTGATGGTTGTAGTAAAAGAGGAATAATTGCTATGAATGTTCCTACTGCAAACACAATTGCTGCAGTTGAACTTACAATGGCACATATGCTTTCTTGTATGAGAAAGTTTCCATATGCTCACAATCAATTAAAAATTGATAGAGTTTGGAAAAGAGAAGATTGGTATGGAAATGAACTTTATGGTAAAAAATTAGGTGTTATTGGTTTTGGTAACATTGGGCATAGAGTAGCATTAAGAGCTAAAGCTTTTGAAATGGATGTAATTACATATGATCCATATATTCCAAGCACTAAAGCAACAGATTTAGGAATTAAGTATACAACAAATTTTGACGATATTTTAGCTTGTGATATTATTACTATTCATACTCCAAAAAACAAAGAAACTATCGATATGATTAGTTTTGATGAAATTAAGAAAATGAAAGATGGTGTAGTTTTAATTAACTGTGCTAGAGGTGGATTATACAATGAAGAAGCTCTTGTAGAAAATCTAAAATCTGGAAAAATTGCTATGGCTGGAATTGATGTATTCAAAAAAGAGCCTGCAACTTCTCATCCATTATTAGATCTACCAAATGTAACTTTAACAGCACATCTTGGGGCAAATACAAAAGAATCTCAAAAAGAAATCTCTATTCAAAGTGCAAATAATGCAATTGAAAGTGCTAGAGGAATTTCATATCCTAATGCTTTAAATCTTCCAATTGATGAGAGTAAAATTCCTGCATTCGTAAAACCATATATTGAACTTACTCAAAAAATGGCATTTTTACTTGCACAAATTAGTAAAAGTGAAATTAGAGCTATTGAAGTTAGTGCTGAGGGTGAATTAGGAGAGTTTGTTGATTCTTTACAAACTTTTGCAAGTGTTGGAATACTAAATGTTAGCTCTGGTAACAGTGTAAACTATGTAAACGCTAATTTCATAGCAAAAGAAAAAGGCATAGAATTAAGCACTAAAAGTTCAGCAAATAGTAGCGGTTATAAAAATAAAGTTACTATAAAAATTACAACTTCTAAAGGTGTGAAAACTATTTCTGGAACAGTATTCGGAGAAGATGTACAAAGAATTGTTGAGCTTGATGGTTTCGTTATTGATGTTGAACCAAAAGGTAAGATGATTATTATGAAAAATAAAGATATTCCAGGAGTAGTTGGAAAAGTCGGAAATATCTTAGGAGAAAATAAAATCAATATCTCTGACTTTAGATTAAGTAGAGGAAAAGAAGGTACGGCATTAGCAGTTATCTTAATTGATGAAAAAGCAAACTCAAAAGTAATTAGTGAACTTGATAATTTAGAAGCAAGTGTTGCTGTTGCTTCTGCTGAAATATAAGGAGTAAATATGGCAATTGGAATGAGTGAATTAAAAAAAGGTTTAAAAATTGAAGTTGATGGTATTCCTTATAAAATTGTTGAATACCAACATGTAAAACCAGGTAAAGGTGCGGCTTTTGTTAGAGCTAAAATCAAATCTTTTCTAAATGGAAAAACTATTGAGAAAACTTTCCATGCTGGAGATAAATGTGAAACTCCAAATTTAGTTCAAAAACAAATGCAATTTCTGTATGATGATGGTGAATTACTACAATTTATGGATACAACAACTTACGAACAAGAGGGTCTAACTTATGAGCAAGTTGGAGATGCGTTTGATTGGATAATTGATGGAATGCAAGTTGATATGATGTATTTTAATGGAAAAGCTATTACTGTTGAGCCTCCAATGATTGTGGAATTAAAAATTATTGAGACTCCACCTAACTTTAAAGGTGACTCTCAAGGTGGAAGAAAACCTGCAACATTAGAATCAGGCGCTGTAGTTCAAATTCCATTTCACATTTTAGAAGGTGATGTAATTAGAGTTGATACAAGAACTGGTGAGTACTTAGAAAAAGTAAAATAAATTTTTGTTTAGAGTTTTTAAACCCAAGTCTTTCTTAGATTTGGGTTTTTTTATGTCTATTATGAAGATGTTGCTATTAAAACATCTTCCATAATTTTTGTAATATCTCCATCTAGTATTGCATCTACATTTGAATAACCTAAATTACTTCTACTATCTTTTACTTGCTGATATGGCTGTAGAACATAAGATCTAATTTGATGCCCCCAACCTATCTCGCTTTTATCGCCAGAATCTTTTGAAGCTCTTTGTTTTTCAAGTTCTAACTCATATAGCTTGGATTTTAACATTTTAAAAGCACTATCTTTGTTTTTATGCTGACTTCTATCATTTTGGCATTGAACAACTATTCCACTTGGTATGTGAGTAATTCTAATAGCACTTTCTGTTTTGTTTACGTGTTGTCCCCCTGCACCACTTGCTCTATAAGTATCAATTCTAATATCTTTATCTTCTATAACAATATCGATATTATCATCTATTTCTGGACTTACCATAACTGATGTAAATGATGTGTGTCTTTTTGCATTTGAATCAAAAGGTGAGATTCTTACAAGCCTATGAATACCATTTTCAGTTTTCATGTATCCATAGGCATTCTCACCTCTAATAATAAAACTTACATCTTTTATACCAGCCTCATCTCCTGATTGATAATCAAGTAATTCAACTTTAAAATCATTTCTTTCAGCCCATCTTAAATACATTCTATACAAAATAGAAGCCCAATCTTGTGATTCAGTACCTCCTGCCCCTGGATGAATCGTAACAATAGCATTTAAAGCGTCATCAGGATTTGATAGCATTACAGAAATTTCAGTAGATTTTATTAAATCTTCTAAATCACTAGACTCTTCATATAAAAGTTCCAAAGTATCTTCATCTTTTTCATTATATGCCATCTCATAAAGTTCATTTGTTCCATTTAGAGAATCAAAAGCTTTATTGAATTTATTAAGTTTTCCTAGAATTCTATTTTTTTCTATTCCAATTTTACTAGCATTTTCTACGTCACTCCAAAAATTTTGATCTTCTTCAAGTTTAATAATTTCATCTAATCTAGTTTTTAATTCATTGGGCTTTAAAATCCCTTTTATGTTATTGAGTTTTGTATTTAATAATTTTAATAGCTCAGAATATTCGTATGCGTCCATTTATTTCCTTTTGATTTGAAAGATTTTATATTAAAATGAAGAGTTAGAAATTTGAAATAAAAGGTATAAAACCTTTTATTTTTATTGGATACTATCTAAATAAGCTTTGATACCTTTAATAGTTTTATCATTTAAGAAATTAATATGAGAAGGTGCATAAACAGAACTTGCTTTTTCTCCAACACCTAATTTATAGTCCTTTAAAGCCTCTTCCATTTGCTCAGTAGTTAACTCATTAAGTCTTGAATTACCTTTTCTAACTTCACCTTTTGCACCATGACAATTTTGACATTGATTTGTATAAATTCCTTGAGCATCAATTTTTGCTTCTTTAACTTCTTGCTCAACTTTTGCTTTTTCTTCGGCAACTTTTTTTGCTTCTAGCTTAGCCATGATATTTGCTTCCATTTGTTCTTGGCTAATAGCTGCTCCTCCAACAGCTCCACCTGCTACCATAGGAGCTACTTTAGAGTGATTCGGTGATTTTAAAATATATATAAAACTCATACCTTTTGGAGTTTGAGAAATTTTAATATCATCAACATTCCAACCTTTTGCTTTCATATCATTTATTGAATACTTTCCAGCACACTCTCCACCATCAAGTGCAATAGATTCAATAGTCGCCATTGAAGAGTGGCTCTCTTTAAAACACATTGTTGTGCTTGCAAAACTTGATGTTGCTAAAAGTAAAATAGACGAAATAACCGCTTTTTTCAAGATAAAATCCTTTATTTAAAATACAAGATTTTATCATAAAATTGATTAATAATCTTCCTAGATAGCTATCTGTTACAAATAACTTTAAAATTACAAAACTCACAAACTGATTTATTTTCTGTCTTCATAAATTTTATTTTTTCTTTTGATAACTCTTTTAGTTCACTAAAAATTGAACTTAATATTTCTAATTTTTTATCCAAAACCAACTCTTCAATTAATAAATTATCATATAAAGAAAAATAGTATGCTTTAACATTTTGGGCTTTATACAACTCTTTTGCTGCTATATAGTAAAATTCTAATTGAAAATCATGACTTTTTTCGTAAGTTTTTTCTGTATCAACATTTAAATTTTTTGAAGTTTTATAATCTATAAGTTCATAAGTATCTTCATTTAAATCAACTCTATCAATAATTCCATTTATAGAAATCCTATTGAAATTTGTAGTAAACTTTATTTCTAAATCTATATTCTTTATATTTAATCTTTGCTTTTCAAATTCTAAAAAATTATAAATCTTTTCTCTAAAAACCTCTAAATCCAGAATCAAGAAAGGATTTGTTTTTTTATATTGTAAAAATAATTCATCTATTTTTTCAACATTTTTTTCACCAGATCTTATAAGTTCTTCTAAAATCTTATGTATTACACTACCTAATTCGAAATTTTCAGGCAACAAAGATATTGAATGATTTTTTATTTTTAAAATATTTTCTAAATAAAATTTTTTTCTACAATCTAAAAATTTCTTTAGACTACTTGCTGACCAAGATATTTTTGTTAAATCAATTTCTTCTTCTATAACTTCGCTATTGTAGCTTATGAAATTATTTTTATATAATATATCCTTATATGTTTCATCATTTGTAGCTAAATTTATTTTTCTATCAAATAATTCATTTGCAAACCTAGAAATTTGTGAATTTTCTGAACTTACAAAAGATATAAAAACATGTTTTGTATTATCAATCAATCTTTTATAATAATATTTTTGTAGATTCTCTCTATCAAATTTAGTAGGTAAATTAGCTAGAGATTTTATTTTTGTAGATAAAAACTTATCTTTAGTTGAAATTTTAGGTACAAACTCATCATTAAAATCACATATTATAACTACGTCAAAATCCATAAGCCTAGTTTCTAAAACTCCCATAACTGTAACTTTTCCTGAATGTATATCATCTAAAGTTATTTTTGATAATTTTTGTAAAAATATTTTAAAAACATCTTTAAGCTTTAAATCAAAATTTTGAGAAAAAAGTACTATTTTAAGTTTAAAAATTAACTCATCATATTTTTCTGTTATCTCACTATCATTTTCATTTTGTTTTATATAATTTGTTATTTCTACAAATTTTTCTTCAAAGCATTGCTTATTCCAAAACATTTTTATACATTTTTCTATGAAATCTCTATCTAAATTAAATAATTTTAAATTCTCAATATTTTTATTATCATCTTCAAGTAAAAAACTATATATTGCATTTGCTCTTTGATATAAATTCTTATTTGTTATAGTTTTACCCATTGCGAAATTAAAATATTTTTCATTATCAAAAAGTTCTAAACTTTTGGCAAAATTCTCATCAGGTAAAACAACAGCAATACTTTGAGGATTAATTCCGTGTTTTACACATAAAACAATTGATGATTTTATATATGATATTTGATTTAATCTTGAAGAAAAACCTTTTAAGTTTATGCTCTCACAAATTTTAGTTGTAAAATCTTCTTTTTCAACTCTTTTTTCTGAAAGATTTATAATATATTTATAATTTAGCTTTAAATTAAACCCTAAATTTTTGAATATTTGAAGAGATTTCTGATTGTAAATATTAGAATAAAACTCTATATCTAAAGTAATTATTTGTGAAATACTTTCTATAATCTCAAACTCTATTTTTGTAAAATAACCCTCAAAATATATAGTAATGCTTTCAAATAACACTAGAAAATCTTTATTTATTTTGTAACTATTACTTAAATTTATTCTATCTACAAAACCATTTTCTTCTAAAAGATTTTTATAATTCTTTAAAATATTTTCTAATATTGAAAGATGTTCTATATAAAACTCGTAAGTATCTTTTGTTTTAATCTCATCAATTTCAATATTTTCACTCGAAATTTCTAAAAAAAATCTATATATATATTCGCTTTGTGTCAGAAACTTTGTAAAACTTGAACTAATTCCTAATTTCTTAATATCAACATTTTTTACAGCTTGACTTAAAAGTAAAGTTCTTTGTTCTTCATCACAATATATTTTATTATTAAAGTAGATAGATTTTTTTAAAAATTCATCAATTGTTATACAAGTAGGTAAGAAGATATTTAAATTTTTTTGTTTGTCTAAATATCTTCTTATTGCTCTTTGAGTTGGGAAAATTAAGAGAGATTTTTTATTTAGCATTTGTTTTTATAAAAACATATCCTATATTATCTTCAACTTTAAAACTTCCTGTAATAATCCAATTTGTAGGTTCTTTTAGCTCAAAAGTTGAACTGTATGTGTTTTCATTATTTTTAAAGTTATCATTTTTTAAATTTATATCACTCTCATCTGACATAGTTTTTGTAATGATTAAATCAATTTCTACAGGTACTTTCTGATTACTATTTTTATCTGCAACATAAATATTCAATGTATTATTACCTACTTTTAGATTATCTTTATGTTTAGAATATTTTTCAATTACTCTTTGACCATATTTAATATCATCAGTAGTAAGAGGAAAAAATTTTCCATTTAAATCTAGTTCTAAATTGTACTTTTTTAAAAAATCAAAATTTGAATTAATCATATTATTATAATTATCATCAACATATTGATATTTTTGCATAAAGCTTTTATCTTCTATAACTGGTGCTTGTGTAGCTTTGTATATAGTCCATATAATCATGGAAAAAACAAAACTAAAAATCCCTATAAAAAATAGTGGCCAATAATTTCTGTTTTTCATACTATTTTCTCTTTTTTAATACTGCATAAGTATATGCTAAAAGTCCACTAACTACCAAAAAATAGACAAATACTCTCCAAATTGTACTTGATACTTTTCCTTCATTTCCAATATTTGTCTCTAAAACAATATTTTTAGAAGATGCCAAACTATCAGCTATTGCTGAATAACCATTTAAGGATGCAGCACTTATTTTTGATGGAAGTGTATTTTTATCTTTTGATGCTAATAATGGAACAACATATTCGTTAAGTATATCATTTTTATTTATTATCTCTTTTAAATTTTCACTAAAATATAAATTTACATGAGTTTCTTCTAAAGCAATTGTTAAAATTACATATGGATTTTCTATATTTTTTAAAATATTTTCTTCGTATGATTTAATAAATTCAATTTTATCTTTCGTAGGTAAATTGGGTTCTAGTCCTAGAGTACCCTTTACGTGAATATATATATTTATACCTAATTTTGTTTTTACTTCATTACCTATTTCTTTTATCTTCTCTTTAACTCTTGAATCAAGTAAACTATCATCGTTTAATATATAGCTTTGCGCAAAACTATTTGAATATAAAAAAAGTAGAAGTGAAATTATCACTCCTACTTTAAAAAAATTTAATTCTTTCATTTAGCCAACATAAACTTTTGCTGCATCAAAAAATGCAAAATATAAAGTTAATCCAGCACTAACTAAAAGTAAAACACCAATAATTTTATCCATCTTTTACTCCTTTTTATCAGAACCAACAACTTGGTAATGTTTTATATTTTCAGGACTATTTGCTTTTAAACCATCCAAATTTTGATTAATTTTATAATAGTTTGTAGCTTCTCTTTGTTGAACTAAAACTGCATTTGTAACTAATGTTCCAAGAATAGCTAATAGCAAAACAACAGCAACAAGCATACCCGAAATACCATTTAACTTAAAGATTCCTCTTTCGTTTTCATTCATTTGTGTATTATTTGCCATTACTTATCTCCTAAACTTCTGATATATGAAGCTAAAGCTTTTTCTTGAGTCTCATTTAATCTTTCATTAAAACTTGGCATTTGACCTATAAGACCTTTTTTACCTTCTTTTAATACAGCAGTTACAATAGCATCATCATAAACTTTGATATTTGGACCTACCATAGGCATTCCCTCTCCAGTTTCACCATGGCAACCTGCACAAGTTGCAAATGCTGCTGGTTGCTCACCTTTAAATCCATTTGCAACATAAGCTGAAACATCTGCTATATCTTTATCATCTTGTAACATCATAGGAGGCATTCCTGCTGGAAAAGACTGAGTAAAGTTATTCGCTCCATTTCTTATTACATATTCAACTTGTTCTTTTGACATTCTTTTTGTTAAATTTTGAGCTTTCCCATTTATTCCCTCAGCATCAACTCCATGACAAGGTGCACATTGAACTAAATACACAGATTGACCCATAGCTTTTAAAGTGTCTTCAGATGGATTAACCCATTTTTGTTCAAATTTTTTGTTGTACTCATTTGTCTCTTCATTCCATTGACCAATTTGAGAAAATCCTGTAACTGGATAACCAACAGTCATATACCAGAACATCCAAATTATTGTTCCAATAAATGCTAAAGCCCATCCTGTTGGAACAGAGTTTTTATACTCTCCAATTCCATCCCATCTTTCGTCAGCTAGTTCACCACTTGCTGTATCATTTTTCATCTGATTAACATATTTTAATACAACAAATGTGCTAATTGTAATAATAGCCGCTGCTCCTAAAAACGTTAATGCATTAATATAATCATCACTAATAAAAGCATCACCTGCAACAAAGTAAGTTCCTGCCATTAATGCGATGATAAGAATTATTCCACCTATAACCATAGATTTCATCTTATTTCTCCTTATTACCTATAACTTTATTTTTTTCTCTTTCTTCAAGAGGGCTAGAAGCACTTGAATCATCATGTACAAGCTTAGAGTACTTTTCAAAATCCCTCTCACCCTTTTTATCTCTTCTATAAATAGAAAAAGCATAAGAGTAAAAAAGAACAAATACTATTAAAATCAAAAAGAATTTAACATAACCTTGTAAATTTACTAGTGCTTCATAATCCATTTAATACCCTACTTTAAAGAATTTAAATATGCAATTAATGCAACTATTTCAGGAACTTGACCATTTGCAACAGCTTGCTTAACTTTTTCATCTTTCATATTTTCTGCAATAGCTTTAGCTTCTGCTAATGCAGCTGCTTTTGATTCTTCCCAAGATCCTAGTTTTGGCATTCCCTCTTGATCATAAGGAGTATTAAATACAGTTTTTACTGTTACCGCTTCTGCATATGCAGTTTCTATATCAGCTATGTTAGAAAATTGATGTTTGTATGCTGGCATAATACTTCCAGGAACAACTGCTTTTGGATCCCACATATGGTTTTCATGCCAATCTGTAGTTCTATAGTTTCCAACTCTCATTAAATCTGGTCCAGTTCTTTTTGATCCCCATAAGAATGGTCTATCATACGCATACTCTCCTGATAGAGAATACATTCCGTATCTATCAGTTTCTGCTTTAAATGGTCTAATTAATTGAGAGTGACAAGCATTACATGAATCTTTAATATAAACTTGTCTACCCGCTAACTCTAAAACAGAGTATGGTTTCGTACCAACTGTTGGTCTACTTTGTTTTGCGAAATCAGGAATTACTTCAATAATTCCAGCAAATGACATAAATACAAATACTAGTACCGCAAAGAAAAACGGTCTTTGTTCAAACCAATGAAACATTTTTTCTCCTTTCTTAAGCAGCTACTGGAGTTGCATTTACTGGCTCTTTATCTAGAACTCTTCCACATCTAATAGTTTTGTAGATGTTGTAAGCGAAAATAAAGAATCCAATTAGGTATAGTAACCCACCAACTGCTCTAATCGTATAATATGGATGTAATACAGTAACTGTATCAATAAATGAATAAACTAAAGAACCATATTCATCATAAGCTCTCCACATCATACCTTGAGTAATACCTGCAATCCACATAGATGTAAAGTAAAGAACAATACCAACTGTTTGTAACCAGAATTGTGTTTCCATTAATGATTTAGAATATAATTCTCTTTTGTACATTCTTGGAACCATATGGAACAGTGCTGCCATAATCATAAATACAACCCATCCTAAAACTCCGTCATGTACGTGACCTGGAATCCAGTCTGTAAAGTGTGCAATAGCATTAACAGATTTAATTGATTGAATTGGTCCTTCAATTGTAGATAACATATAGAATGTTGAAGCTAAAACCATAAACTTAATTAAAGTATTTGATTGTAACTGATTCCACTCACCCTTCATTGTTAAAAGCATATTAATAGCTGATCCCCATGATGGTAAAATTAAAACAACAGACATTACAGAACCCATAGTTTGCATCCAGTCTGGAACAGTTGAATAAATAAGGTGGTGTCCACCAGCCCATAAATAAACAAATAATAATCCCCAGAATGCTAAGATTGATAGTTTATATGAGTAGATGTTTTGACCTGATTCTTTTGGTAAAAAGTAGTAAATAAGTGCAATAATAGGAGTAGTAAATACGAATGCAACAGCATTGTGTCCATACCACCATTGAACTAAAGCATCATTTGTACCTGAATACATAGAAACAGAGTGCATCCAAGAACCATATCCACTTACAAGTGCAGTTGGAACTTCCATATTATTAAACAAATAAAGCATTGCAATTGCAATAAATGTAGCTATGAAATACCATAAAGAAATATATAAAGTTCTCTCTCTTCTAATTCCGATAATTCCAAAAATAGAGATACCCCATAAAACCCACCATACAACAACCATAATATCCAATGGCCACTCTAGCTCTGCATACTCTTTTGATGTAGTAATCCCCATAAACAGAGTTACAACAGCTAAAAGAATAGTGATAAAGTATAAAACAAAGTGTAATTTAGCGACACCCATTAAAAAAGGTGACTCTTTTAATGAAACTTTTAAAACTCTTTGCGATATATAATACCAACCAGCAAAAACTCCACTTAGTGTAAATCCAAATGCAACTCCATTTGTATGCAATGGTCTTAATCTACTAAATGTACCATACTCACCTGCTAAATAGTTTAGCTCTGGAAAAGCCAATTGAAAAGCAAGTACAACACCAATTGTCATACCGATGATACCAAACAATATTGTTGTAAATGTAAAACATTTAGCAACAGAGTAGTCATACTCAATTTGTGCACTGTTTTGCATCAATTTCCTCCTGCAAAATTTATATACAAGTCACAAAATGTCACTCATTAAGCAAAATCATAGCCAACAAAAACTTAAACTAAACAAAAAAATTAACAGTTAATTAACGATTGATTGCAGATTTTGTTATCTTTTTTCATAAAAAAATCAAGATAAAAATTATCTCATTTGTAAGATTTTAAAGCTTGTTCAGATTCTCTTTTTAAAGATTTTTCTTTTAAATCTTCTCTTTTATCATGTAATTTTTTACCTTGAGCAGTTGCGACTTCAACTTTAATCATATTTTTATCATTGAAATACAATTTTGTACAAACTAGCGTTATTCCATCTTTAGTAACTTTAGAGTACATTTTTGCTATTTGTTTTGTATGGAGTAATAACTTTCTTGCTCTTCTTTCATCAGGTCTATAATTTACATTTGTAGTACTGAGATGTGATATATGTGCATTTAAAAGAAAAACTTCCCCCTTGATTATTCGCACAAAACTATCTTTTAAATTTACTCTTCCTTCTCTAATAGCTTTTACTTCACTACCTTCAAGCATAATTCCAGCTTCCAAACAATCCATAATAGTAAAATCATGAAATGCTTTTTTGTTTCTAAATACTAAATTTTTTTTAACTTCTTTTTTTGCCATTATAAAACCTTAAAAAATGAACTACCACTTCCACTAAAAAACCAACCATCTTTTTCAAATTCTTTTAAATTAGAATTTAAAAATAAAGCAGGTTCATACAAATCATTTGCTTCTCTTATAGAAAAAACTTTCAATATATCTTTTGAATTTGTAGCAAAAAGCTCTTTAGCTTTATCTTTATTTAATTCTTTATAAAATTTTTCTCTAAATATTTTGTAAATTTCTTTCGTATCACAAAGAATATTAGGCGTTATTACTTTTATTTCTAGTGGTTCTTCAACAAATTTTTCAACAATTTCACCAATTCCAGTAACATTTGCGCTGTTGTACTCATATATGAAGAAAGGTACATCTGCACCAATTTTTGCACCAATTTTTGCCAATTCATCTTTTGAAAGCATTAAATTACAAGCTTCATTTACCATATTTATAAAACAAGCACAATTTGAACTTCCACCACCTAATCCTGCAAATTCTGGTATATTTTTATCTATACTTACAATATTATTTTGAAAAAATTCTTTTACTCTTCCATATTTTTCAAGTTCTTTATATGCTTTATAAACTGTATTTTTTTCTAAAGCACATGAAAAATTTCCTTCTAAGGTAAAATTTTTAACATCTCTTTTTATAAAACTTACCTCATCAAAAAGATTTTTTACAAGAACAAATCTTGAAGCCAAAAGATGATAGTTATCTCTTATTCCAACAATTTTTAAAAATATATTTACTTTTGCATAAGATTTTTTAGTCATTACTTTCCTTATATTTTGGAACTTTATTTAATAAATACTTTACATCATCATCAATTATTTCAATAATAGAGAAAATATCTTCTATTTCTATAATATATTTGCCATTATCTTTTATACTCAAATAATCTTTTGATATTCTTCTACCAAATTCTAACCACTCTTTACTGCCAGTATAAATATTTTTTTGTAAGTCAATAAAATCTAGTGGATTTAAATCTTTATGGTTATCAAATTTAAACTTACCTTCACAAATTCTTTCAAGATAACTTAGAGTTCCAGAACAATTTATATTATTTAGAAATATTTGAGCTAATGATCTTATATAACTTCCCTCGCTAACAGTAGCTTCAAAAGTTATAAACGGATGGTTATATTTTAATAGTTTTATGTCAAATATTTCCATTTTAGAGAAATTTAATTCGAAATCAAATCCTTCTCTTGCTAACTCATAAGCTCTTGAACCATTTATTCTTTTTGCTGAAAATTTTGGAGGAATGTACTCTATTTCGCCTTTTAATTTTTCAATTTCATCTTTGATATATTCAAAATTTTGTTTTTCAACTATATCAATATTTTGAATTCTTTCAATATCTAAAGATTCTGAGCTAACTCCCAACCAAATAACGGCTTTATACGTTTTTGGAGTTTTTGCAAGATACTTAAAAAGTTTTGCATACTGACCAAATGCCACTATTAAGCAACCTTTAGCAAAAGGGTCTAAAGTCCCACTAAACCCTGCTTTTTTATTTTTTAAAGCCCTTTTGAATCTATTTAAATAAAAGTTTGAGCTAATAAACATGGGCTTATTTACAACAAAAAGCTTATTTATCTCTTTTTTTTCATAAATTCTTTTCTGCAAACTTTTCCTTTAAGCTTTTTCAACAAAAGATGACAGAATCTCTCTTTTTTGACCACCAAAATTAATTGTAAGTTTATAATCCTTTCCTGCATTAACAGCTTTTTCGACTCTTCCTTGACCAAAAATCTTGTGGTTTACCATATCACCTTTTTTAAATCCAGACTGTTTTTCTATAACCAAGCTTCCTTTTACCAATCCACTTTCAACTAAAAATCTGCTCTTATTTAACTGAGTTCTTTTACCTTTATAAAATCTAGAATGCACAAACGACAATGTAAGATTATCCATAGCTCTTGTGAACGCTACATAACCCAGTCTTCTCTCTTCTTCTAAATCAGTACCATCTCCAATGATTGGAAAAAATCCTTCTTCTAATCCAATGATAAATAGGTGCTTAAATTCTAAACCTTTTGAAGCATGGATACTCATCATACTTATTGATTCATTTGAGTACTCATCATTTTGACTTTCTAATGCAATCTCATTTAAAAAATCTTTTAAATCTAAATGTGGATTTTGTATAAAATAATCCCTTATATAACCATAGAATTCATCTATATTTGCTTGTCTTTCAAACCCATCTGGTAAATTATCATAAGAAGCTCTATAATCAAAAGTATCTTCAAAACTATCTAATAATCTCATCCTTGATTGGTTCATTAACTCTCTTAAATCTAAGATAGATGCTTCAAAAACTTTTAAAGTTCTAGAATTCTTCTTTCCTACAACTGCACTTAATTCATCAGGTGTTGAATCTTGAATTAGGTCAAAAATAGAAATTTTAAGTTCATTTGCCCTTTCTTCAAGTTTATCTATTGTAGTTGCACCTATTCCCCTTTTTGGCTTGTTTATTACTCTTTTTATAGAAAAATTATCACTTAGATTTGTCAAAATTCTAAAATATGCTATTAAATCTTTTATCTCAGTTCTTTCATAGAACTTCATTCCACCAACAAGTTTATAATTTAATCCCGCTTTATTAAACCCCTCTTCCAACGAACGGCTAAGTGCATTTACTCTAAATAGTATTGCGATATTTTTTGCATTTTCACCACTTGCTAAAAGTGTTTTTATATCTTCAACTATCTTTCTAGTTTCATCATTTTCATCATTTGACTCATAAACTTTTACAGAACTTCCTTTTTCTTTTGTTCCCACTAGCTTTTTACCAAGTCTATCTCTATTGTGTTCTATTAAAGCATTTGCATGATTTAAAATTGTATCAGTTGAACGATAATTTTCTTCAAGCTTTACAATAGTTGCACTATCAAAGTGCTCATTAAAATTTAAAATATTTTTAATCGTAGCACCACGCCAACCATAAATAGATTGATCATCATCACCAACAACACAAAGATTATTATGACTTGTACATAAAAGTCTTAAAAGTCTATATTGAAGTTCATTCGTATCTTGATACTCATCTACCATAATGTATTGATATTTTTTACTTATATCATTTGCTAACTTTTGATTATTTTTTAGAATTTTATATGGTAAAAGTAATAAATCATCAAAATCAACTAAATTATTTTTTATTAAATGTTCCTCATATAATGAGTAAATGTCTGCAATTTCTGTATAAAGTTTACCTTGCGCTTGCGCTTTTACTTCAGTGGGAGTCATAATAGAATTTTTATATTTTGATATCTCGCTACCTAAAAGAGCTGATGGTATATCTTTGTTTATAGATTTTAAAACTCTTCTTTTATCATCAGTATCTATTATTATAAAATTATTTTTTCTATCCAATTCACTTATATAAAACTTTAAAAACAATAACCCAAATTTATGAAAAGTACACAATAGCGGAGGAGTATTTATCTCTTGTGAATTTAAAAGAGAATATGCTCTTTCTCTCATTTCATTTGCTGCTTTGTTTGTAAAAGTAAGCGTTAAAATAGATTTAGGATCTATCCCTATTGAAATTAAAAAAGCTAGTCTTGTAGTGATAGTTTTAGTTTTTCCACTGCCAGCACCAGCCAAAATCAAAAGAGGACCGTCTATATGCTGTGCCGCATCTTTTTGTGAATCGTTTAATGAATTTAATAAATTTTCAGACATTTTTTCTCCAATATTACTAGATTATAGCATAATTATTATAAATTCACTATTGCCCTTAATTATTCTATATATAAATAAATGTTATGATTATAATAATTTATTTATGGAGAATTTAATGCTTAATGATTTTGCTAAATTGGAGACTTTTTTGACAGTAGTAAGAGAAAAGTCTTTTTCAAAAGCATCAGCAAAACTTGGAATTTCGCAACCGGCTGTTACTCAACAAATGAAGTTTATTGAGGATTATTTAGACGTTCAAATAGTTGATAGAAAGAAAAATGGTATAAAGCTTACAAAAGAGGGACAAATTCTTCACTCCATTGCCCTAAAAATTGAAAAATGTGTTAGTAATGCAGAAAAAGATTTACTAAAAATTATGAATAAAAATACAACTTTTATTTTTGGTGCTAGTTTTATTATTGGAAATTATATTCTCCCAAGATTTCTGAATAATTTAAAAGAAAATATTAGAAATGATGTATCTATAAATGTTTCTGTTTCTCATGAGGCAATAGAAGATTTACTTGATAAAAAAATTGATATTGCACTAGTTGAAAACTATATTGCAAATGACGATATTATATATAGAGAATGGATGGAAGATGAGATAGTAATTTTCTCTAATCAAAAACTTCCAGCAAAAGCAAAAGCAGATGATTTATTATCTTATAAATGGGTTTGTAGAAATCCTGAATCAAATACTAGATTTCTTTTCAAGGATTCTTTAGAAAAGGCAAACTATCCTGATTGTGACACATTTAATGTAACAAGTGAAGTAACAAGTGCAACAACAATTGTTCAAACAGTTCTTCATTCAGATAAAAATGATATTCCTACTGTATCAATTGTTTCAAGAAATGCAATTGAGTCATTACTGAAAGCTGGTGCTTTATATGAATCTAGAATTGGTAATCAGAAAATGATTAGAAAATTATATATTGCTTATAGAAAAGATAGAAAGCACGATGCTTTTATAGAAAATGTAGTGGATTATCTTTTAAAAATAAAGTAATGTTATGGGATTTTTTAATCCCATAACTTAAAATTTAATAATCAAAACCTTCAAGTAGTAAAGCTTCTCTTATTTTTTTTATCTGTTGATGTTTATTTTTACACCAAAAAGGTGATAAGAGTGTATCATCATCTATTCCTGCCGTTACTCTTTGAACAACTACATTTTTTGGAAGATTAATTATTGATTTTACAACTGTATTTATATATAACTCTTCACTTATTGGCTCAAACCTTCCTTTTTTATACTCATTTGTTAAAAGAGTATTTTTTACTACATATAAAGGATGAAATTTTATTGAATCAACATTTAAACTTATAGTTTTTCTAAATGTTTCTAGCATCATTTGTTCTGTTTCATCAGGTAAGCCATAAATCAAATGTCCACAAACATTCAAGCCTTTTTCTTTTGTTCTTTTTATCCAAAACTCCATATTTTCTACATTATCAGCTCGATTTATTTTATCTAGGGTAGTTTGAAAAAAACTTTGTATTCCATACTCAACCCAAATCTCTTTATCTTTTGACTTTTCAACTAAAAAGTCCAAAATCTCATTAGTAACACAATCTGTTCTTGTTCCAATACTAAGACCTAAAACTCCATCAAAAGAAAGTGCCTTTTCATATAAAGCTTTTAATGTATCAAAAGGTGCATAAGTATTTGTAAAAGATTGAAAATAAACTATAAATTTTTTTGCACCAAATTTATTTTCTAATCTTTTCTTCGTAGCTAAAAACTGCATTTCTAATTGTTTTAATTGATTATCCAAAAATGGATTATCTTGTACGTTAGGATTTAATTTGAATTTTGGTTTTTTCTCTTGTAAATTTGGACTAAAAGAGTCATTTTCACAAAATGAACAACCACCATGAGCTTTTGTTCCATCAATATTTGGACAAGTAAAACCAGATATTGAAACTGGTACTTTATAAACTTTTTCACCAAACTTTTTTTTGAAGTACCGACCAATAGTCAATACTTCTTTTAAATTTTCTCTCATTATGCTTTTACGAAATAGTCCCCATCAAAACTTTCAAGTGCATAGTGTCTATCATTTCCTATTGCATTTACTAAATCTTCAATTGATAAATATTCCAAGCTATCAGCCTCAATAAACTTACAAACCTCATCTTTTGTCATTCTTGTAGAAATCAACTCCTCTTTTGTTGGAGTATCTATTCCATAAAAACAAGGGAATTTTATCTCAGGGCTCGCAACTCTAAAATGTACCTCTTTAGCACCAGCTTCTTTTAACATTTTTACTATTCTTTTTGAAGTTGTTCCTCTTACAATTGAATCATCAATTACAAGTAAAGTTTTTCCTTTTATAATTGAACCCATTGGACTTAATTTCATTCTTACTTTTAGATTTCTCATCTCTTGAGTTGGCTCAATAAATGTTCTTCCTACATAGTGATTTCTAATAATTCCATATTTAAATGGTACTCCACTTTGTGCAGAGTAACCTAAAGCAGCAGGTACACCACTATCAGGCACAGGAACAACCATATCATATTTTATTTTACTATTTGCATCATTTTTTGCTAATGCTTTACCCGTATTTTCTCTAATTGTATATACATTTTTTCCATCTATTACAGAATCTGGTCTTGCAAAATAAACATATTCAAATGCACATGGTCTAAATTCAGGCTCAAAAAGTTGAATTGATTCAGGTTCTTCAGATTCACTAAAAATCAACATTTCACCTGGTCTTACATCTCTTATAAACTCAGCACCAACTAAATCAAAAGCACAAGTCTCACTTGCAACTATATATCCACCACTTTTTAGTTTTCCTAAAGACAGAGGTCTAATTCCGTATCTATCTCTTATGACAAACTGCTTACTTCTACTTTGAACTATAAAACAGTAAGCTCCAATAGTTCTATTTAATGCTTCAATAATTCTATCTCTTAAACTATCTTTTGTATTTTTTGCAATTAGATGAATTAAATTTTCTGTATCCATTCCTGTTTGAAAAATAGCACCTTTATCAATTAAATCATTTCTAACTTCATCTTTATTTATAAGATTTCCATTATGAACAATTGAAATTTCTCCAAGTTTATACTTAGCATAAACAGGTTGTGCATCCAAAACAGAATCACTTCCAGCAGTTGCATATCTATTATGCCCTATTGCCATATTTCCTTTTAAATATTCTAAAGCTTCTTCATTATAAACCTCAGAAACCAGACCTCTATCTTTTTTTGTATATATTTTTCCATTACAAGATGAAGAAATACCTGTTGCTTCTTGACCTCTATGTTGCATCGCAAAAAGCGAAATAGAAGCTAGTCTAGCTGCATTCTCATTACCAAAAATTCCTACTATTGCACACATTGTTTTATCCTTTTATTATAGCCCTAAAGCATCATTTATAGAGTATAGATCTGCATCTTTATTAACTAACCACTTTGCAACTTTTATAGCGCCTTTTGAAAAAGTATTTCTAGCTGTTGCTGTATGATTTAATTCTAAAAATTCTCCATCATTATATAATCCAACTGTGTGACGACCTACTATATCTCCACCCCTTAAAGCCATAACAGCAATCTCATCCTTAGTTCTAGCTCCAATTTGACCATCTCTTCCTGAAATTCTAACAGTATCAAGGTCTAAATCTCTAGCACTTGCTGCATGTTCTGCAAGTGTTAATGCCGTACCTGAAGGTGAATCAACTTTATGTCTATGATGTTGTTCAACAATTTCAATATCAAAGTCTCTTAAAGTTTTAGAAGCAAGAGCTACAAGTTTATTTAAAACTGCAACTCCTAAACTCATATTTGTAGCATATAAAATAGGTACTAGCTTACTAGCCTCTAAAAGTAAGTTTTGTTGATGTTTATTTAAACCTGTTGTTGCAAGAACTAAAGGTTTTCTTTTTCCACCTTCTACAACTGCATTTAAAAGTGATTCTGTTGCCACTGGACTTGAAAAATCAATAATCACATCAGTTTCATCAAACAACACATTTATATCATTCGTAACAACCGTATCTTGTGGTAAAATTTTTTCGATTTTATCAAAAACATGAACACAAGCCAATCTTGCTTCTTGATCATTTTTTAAATCATCAATTAATAAACTTCCAACTCTTCCCGTACTTCCTAAAATACCTATTTTAATCATCTATTTATCCTAAATATTCAATTATATCAACTGCTGCTGTAGCACCATCTCCAGCTGCACAAACAACTTGTTTTGCTGCATCAATTCTAATATCTCCTGCAGCATAAAGTCCTTTTACATTTGTTCTCATTTTTAAATCAACAATAACTTCGCCATTTTCATTTAAATTACATAAAAATGTTCCATCATCTTGTTTTAAAGGAGAGTTTAATACATTTCTTCCAACAAATACAAAAACTCCTGGAGTTGGTAAATCTCTTATTTCACCTGTTTTATTAGATTTAACTTTTAAACCAAGAACACCTGAAGCATCTCCATAAACTTCTTCAACGCTAACATTTGTAACTTCTTCTATATTTTCAGCTTTTTTAATGTGTGCAATTGTACTTGGAGCAGCTCTGTATGTATCTCTTCTGTGCACAATATATACTTTTTTACACATTTTTGATAAATAGTAAGCCTCTTCTAAAGCAGAATCCCCACCACCAATTACAGTAACTTCTTTACCTCTATAAAAGAATCCATCACATGTTGCACAAGTTGATACACCTTTTCCAAAAAATTCATCTTCACCTTTAAAACCAGCTCTTCTTGGAACAGATCCTGTTGCTATTAATACTGATCTTGCTTCAAATTCTCTACTGTCAGTTGTAGTTAATTTAAAATTATCACCAATTTTTTCAACTTTTAAAATTTCTGCCATTTCATGTTTTAAACCAAATTTTTGACATTGTTCTGGCCAAGTTGCCATTAAATCCATACCAGTCATAACTGGCCCTTGTCCTGGATAATTTTCAATTTCAGAAGAGCTTGTAATTTGTCCTCCTGGCATTCCCATTTCAAACATTACAACATTATTTAAACCACCTCTTGTAGCATATAAACCTGCTGTAAGACCAGCTGGTCCACCACCAATAATAGCTAAATCCAACATCTTGACTCCTTTATTTTTTTATAAAATTCATCTACAAAATTTTGTAATGATATTAAAATATCTAAAAAGTTAATTTAAACAGATAGATATTAAGGAAAAATTTTATCATTTAATATTTTATATCTATCTTAATTCTGACTAATTAAAAAAAGGAAGATGAAAAACACCTTCCTTTATACTCAATTCTATAAACTTGATATTATAATAAAGAGTTAATTTTATCAGTAAATGCTTGTTTAGAAGAAGCACCAATCACTTGATCAACAACTTGCCCATCTTTCATGAAAAGAATTGTAGGAATCGATCTAATTCCATATTTAACTGCTAAATCTTGTTCTTCATCCGTATTTACTTTACAAATATTTGCTTTTCCTTCAAAATCACCTGCTAATTCATCAATTACAGGAGCTATCATTCTACAAGGTCCACACCATGGAGCCCAGAAATCAACCATTGATACACCTTTGCTTGTTGTCTCATCAAAATTTGCTGATGTTAATTCAATATATTTACCCATTTTGTATCCTTTATTATTAATTTTTAAATTTACTCAAAACCTAATTGAACTTTATTACAATTAAAGTATTTTGATTTTAGCAATAAAAAACTTAAATCTTCTTTTACCTAAGCCCTAAATTCTACTAATCAAGAGTAAATAATAATTTTGATAAAATATAAAAAATTTCATAAATGGAAAAGTTATATGGATATTAGAAAAGAGTATTTAGAATTTTTTAAAAGCAAAGGGCATGATATAGTATCTTCAATGCCATTGGTTCCAGAGGATCCAACTTTAATGTTTACAAATGCCGGAATGGTTCAATTTAAAGATATTTTCACAGGAAATATTCCAGCACCAGAAAATAAAAGAGCAACATCTTGTCAGCTTTGTGTAAGAGCTGGTGGAAAGCATAACGACTTAGAAAATGTTGGATATACAGCACGACATCATACACTTTTTGAAATGCTTGGAAATTTCTCTTTTGGAGACTATTTTAAAGAAGATGCAATAGCTTATGCGTGGGAATTTGTTACGGTTAATCTTGCACTTCCAGTTGAAAAACTTTGGGTTACAATTCACACAAGTGATGATGAAGCATTTGAGATATGGACTAAACATATAGATCCTTCAAGAATTTTAAGATTTGGAGATAAAGACAATTTCTGGTCAATGGGAGATACTGGTGCTTGTGGTCCTTGTAGTGAAATTTTCTATGACCAAGGTGAAGAAAACTTCAATAGCCCTGAAGATAAAATGGGTGGAGATGGAGATAGATTCTTAGAAATTTGGAATCTTGTATTTATGCAATACGAAAGAACAAAAGATGGAGAGTTAATTCCTCTTCCAAAACCATCTATTGATACTGGTATGGGATTAGAAAGAGTAATTGCAATTAAAGAAGGGGTTTTAAATAACTTTGATTCGTCAAATTTTAAACCAATTATTCAAGCTTTAGAAAATATTACAAATAAACAAGCAACTAAAGAAAATATTGGGTCATATAGAGTAATTGCTGACCACTTAAGAGCAACATCATTTATGTTATCTCAAGGTATCTTGTTTGGAAATGAAGGTCGTCCTTATGTTTTACGAAGAATTTTAAGACGTGCTATTAGACATGGTTATTTAATAGGTCTTAGAAAACCATTTATGGCAAAACTTGTTGACACATTAGTTTCTATTATGGGAGAACATTATATAGAATTAAAAGAAAATGCTAGTTACATAAAAGAGCAATTAACTCTAGAAGAAGAGAGATTTTTCAAAACAATAGATTTAGGAATGAGTCTATTTAATGAAGAGTTAGAAAACACAAAAACTATTTTTAGTGGAGAGATTGCATTTAAACTTTATGATACATATGGTTTCCCTCTTGATTTAACTGAAGACATGCTAAAGGACAAAGGATTAAAAGTTGATTTAGCTAAATTTGATGAGTTAATGGCAAATCAAAAATCTATGGCAAAAGCAGCATGGAAGGGAAGTGGAGATGCTTCAAATGAAGGTGATTTCAAAGCTTTACTTGAAAAATATGGGCAAAACACGTTTGTAGGTTATACAAATATCACTTATTCTTCAAAAATTTTAGCCCTACTTGATGAAAACTTCAAAGAAGTTACGAATTTAGAAAATTGTATTGGTTGGGTTCTTTTAGATAAAACTCCATTTTATGCAACAAGTGGTGGACAAAATGGTGATATTGGAGCTTTAGAGTTTGATGGTAAAAATGCTATGGTCATTGAAACTTCTAAATTCCATAATTTGAACTTATCAAAAGTAGATGTGCAAAATACAAAACTTTCTCAAAATCAAATTATCGAAGCTGTAGTTATAAATAGACATGAAGTTGCAAAACATCACAGTGCTACACATCTTTTACAAAGTGCTTTAAAGATGGTATTAGGAGATAGTGTATCTCAAGCTGGTTCTTTTAATGATTCAACAAAACTTAGATTTGACTTCACATATCCAAAAGCTATGACAACTGAGCAAATAAATGAAGTAGAAGATTTAGTAAATTCTATGATAAGTAGAGCATTAAATGGTGTTGTAGAAGAGTTGCCTATTGAAGTTGCAAAGAAAAAAGGTGCCATTGCTATGTTTGGTGAAAAATATGGAGATATGGTAAGAGTTGTTAGTTTTGGTGGAGATGTTTCAGTAGAATTTTGTGGGGGGACTCATGTTAAAAATGCAGCTGAAATAGGAAGTTTTTATATCGTAAAAGAATCAGGTGTAAGTGCTGGAATTAGAAGAATTGAAGCAGTTGTTGGATCTAGTGCATTTAGATACATAAAAGAGCAACTAAATAAAATTTCTGCTCTACAAAATGAGATTAAGTCAAATGATTTAATTGCTGGAGTTAAAAAGCTTAAAAATGAAATTAAAGAGCTTAAAAATGAGCTTAAAAATGTAGAATCAAAAACTGTTACTCCTATAAATGAAGAGATGATAGGTGATACAAAATTAATAGTTAGCGTTGTTGAAAATGGAGATTTAAAAAAGATTGTAGATGATAATAAAAATGCAAATGAAAAACTTGCGATTCTACTTCTTCAGGCAAAAGATGACAAAGTTTCTATTGTTGCAGGTAGCAAAAATACAAATATTAAAGCTGGTGATTGGATAAAACAAATTGCTACAATCTTAGGTGGAAGTGGTGGAGGAAGACCAGATTTCGCTCAAGCTGGTGGTAAAGATGTAAGTAAAATTGAAGAAGCAAAAATTGCTGCAATTACTTATGCAAAAGAAAATTTATAGGATAAATTTTGAACGATTTTTTCTCTAATTATTCAATATTAATCATTTTTCTGCATGTATTTTCTGCAATAATATGGCTTGGAGGAATGATTGTGATTAGATTTGCAGTTCATTATTCAATACAAAATATAGAAGAACCTAGTATAAAATTGGGAAGAACTTTAGAAAATCTTAAAAGATTCTTCTCTATGGTTATTCCTTCTATAATTACACTTTTAATTACTGCAATTATTATGATTTTAGCATTAGGATTTAAAGATACTGAGCTTTATAAATATGTAATTTTAAAAGAGATTATTTGGATTGTTATGAGTGCTATTTTTATCATTATATATATAAGAAGAAATAAAGCTCAAAAAGCATTTGATAATAAAGATTTTGCAAATGCAAAAAATCATTTAAATCCTATCGCAAAATATCTAATTCCAATAAATATTTTATTAGGAACTATTGCTCTTGTTTTAGGAATAACTTTAAGAGGATTTTAGTCCTCTTAATCTATTAAATAATATTCTACAGTTGAAACTATTCTGATATTTTTTATATGCTCACTATTTTTATCACGGCTAATAACTTCAAATTGACCTTGAGTAGCCTTTTTAATTTTTCCTAACTTACTATTTGAATCATGAGCAAACTTTTGCGCTACTGCTCTTGCATTTGATGTAGCTTCTTCAATCATAGATGGTTTAATATCATTTAACTTTGTATAAACATACTCAATTTTACTATCATAATCATCTGTTTTAAATAAAATGCCTGCTTGAGACAGCTCTGATAATTTTCCGCTCAGTGCTCTAACTTTTTCAATTTCACTACTATATATATTTATAACTTTTGTAGCTAAATATCTAATACTAAACTCTTGGTTTGAAAATTCATTTGCCATCTTATCAACAATTGATATGGCTCCAAGTGTAATATCTTCCTCTTTTAAGCCATTCTCTTTTAAAAACATTATAACTTTATTTGTATAATTATCTACATTTATTATTAAACCCAAATTTTTCAATAGAGAAATGATAATCTAAAACAAACTGGCATA
>CAYLKG010000009.1:0-38752 GCA_964384195.1 uncultured Aliarcobacter sp.
AACAATTGCAACACCAAAAAGAACTGATTATGTTCTTATTGCAACTAAAAATCACCATGAAATTTTCAAATTTGGATTATTAAAAAAAATTAAACTCCAAAAGTGTGTTTTTCAGGACTGACTATATACTCTAAATATTAAATAGATACAATACGCAAAAAATTTTTATCAAGGATAATTATGTCTCAATTTTTAAAAGTAATTTTACTTACTTTTTTATTTATAAATTATAGTTTTGCAGCACTAAAAGAGCTTCCAAAAACTGAAATATTAAAGCTTGAAAAGCTTGAACTTATGAAAAAAAATAATATAAAAATAAATAAAGCTTACGACTTAGGAAGTCTATATATGTTAAGCATCACTGTTAAAGGAAACAATGATGAAGTTTTTTTAACAAAAGATAAAAACTATTTAATCTCGGGTGTTGTTGTAGATTCAAAAACTGGTATGCAAATGTCTACTCCTGTTGATTTAAGTATTTTAAAAGATAAAGAAACTCTAACTTATGGAAATGGAAAAGATGAATATGTACTTTTTACAGACCCTGAATGTCAATATTGTAAAGAGTTTGAATCATATCTTCCTTTTATCAAAGATAGAGTAAAAATAAAAATATTTTTCTTTCCTTTAGATTTTCATGAAAATGCAAAAGATTTAACACTTTATGTAATAGGTCAAAAAACAAATAACCAAAAAATTGATGCTATGTTTGAGTTTGGAATAGGAGATGATTTAAGTAAAATTAGAAATCTTAAATACTCAAAATCTGAACTAGAAAAATTAGAAAGAAAATTAAACGAACAAATATCATTGGGAGAAAGCTTGAATATTCAAAGTACTCCAACACTTTTTGATAAAGATGGAAATAATATTGTTTGGGTTGATTTATTAGAAAAATATGGGATTAAGCTTAAATAGTTAGTTTTAACTACTTAAGCTATAAAATAAAAATTTAAATTTTATCTTCCATAATATGAAATTAAAGAAGATTTAGCAATAGTATGAGAATTTAACATAAATCCTACAAGAGCTGGAGTTGCATTTTTATCTAACCCCAAAGTTTCTACATCAAGTGCATGAACCGTAAAAATGTATCTGTGAGCTTTATCTCCAAGAGGTGGACAAGCCCCACCAAAACCACTTTTACCGTAATCAGTTACACTTTGAATTGCATCTTTTGAGTCAATATTTCCAAATCCTGAGGATAAGTTTGTTTTATTTTTTAAAATATCAAAAACAACCCAATGCCACCATCCAGAACCTGTTGGTGCATCTGGATCATAAACTGTAATTGCAAAAGATTTTGTATTTTTTGGAGCATTTTCCCAAGAAAGTTCTGGTGAAATATTCTCTCCCGTACATCCAAAACCACTAAAAACTTGTTTATTTGTCAATTGTCCTTTTAACTCTGAACTTTTCAAAGTAAAATTATCTGCAAACATAAAACTTGCACAACATGCCAAACTTAATAACACTTTTTTCATTTTCTCTCCTATTTTTCTTTTAACAAGATTATTGTAGCAATAGTTGATATAAAAATTCCAACTATTACTCCCAAAGATATCGTTTGTTTTTCAAATAAAAACATACTTATTGCAACAATTGCTGGATTTAGATATATGTATGCCATAATCTTTTTTGCACCTAACACCAAAGTTGCTTTTTGATACAAAAATAGAGTTATTATAGTAGCTCCAATTACTAAGTAAAGTAATGCATATAGATGATTTAGCTCTATTTTATTCCATTCATATGGTATGCCTAGAATCTGCATAGTAGGAGTCATCCATAGAATTCCGCCTAAAATTGTAGTAAATGCTAAAACCAAAGGGTCATCTTTTTGGCTATATAAAACTTTTATAAAAATTGGATACAGAGCCATACAAAAAGAAGCAAGTATAAAAATAGCATCACCTTTATTTAAATTAAAAGATAAAAGAAGATTAATATCTGCATTAAATACAACAATACAAGTAGAAATAATTCCTAAAATATATACAAATAGTTGTTTTAAAGGTATTTTTTCTTTGAAGAAAAATATACACAAAATTGCAGTCATCAAAGGAACTAAAGTATAAATACTTCCTGTATTTAAAACTGTTGTGTACTCCAAAGCTTTTAATATTCCAATAAAATAAAGAGTATAAAAAAGACTTACAATCATCGCTTTTGGAAATACTTTAATTACAGAAGAAACTTTATTTTTATTAAAGACAATAAAAGGAGTAAGAATTAAAAATGCAAGTAAAAATCTAAGAAGTGTTAAAGATATTGGGTCAATTACTCCTGATATTTTCATTGAAGCCAAAAAAGAACCAGCCACTAAAATTATTGCAATAATTGCTAAAATATGAGCTTTTATAATTTCATTCAATACATCTCCAATTAAATATATTTGAGTTAATACCGATTTTATCGAATTTTTAATAAAATTAATTCTCAAAAGCTGGGACGACCCAGCCTCTTTACTCATAGAGGACGGCCTCAATTTAAAATAAAGGATTTTTATGAGTTGGGGAATACTATTTTTAGCAGGAATTTTTGAAATTTTTTGGGCTATTGGTTTAAAATATAGTGATGGATTTACAAAATTAATTCCAACTATTTTTACTGTTGTTACTATGATGTTGAGTTTTTATCTTCTTAGTCTTGCCTTAAAATCTCTACCAATCGGTACAGCTTATGCTATTTGGGTTGGAATAGGAACAATTGGTACTGTAATTGGGGGAATTATTCTTTTTGGAGAGAGTATTAATTTTATTAGATTATTAAGTATACTTTTTATTTTATTAGGAATTATAGGTCTTAAATTTACTACAAATTAGGAAAAATATGTACATAATAGATTTTGAAAATATAGATGTTGCTTATGACAACATAGATGGTTACAAAGATAGAGAATTAGATTCTAATTACAAAGAAAATGTTGTTTTAAAAGATATTAATTTAAAAATAGAAGAGGGGTCTCATTGGGCTATTTTAGGTGCAAATGGAAGTGGAAAATCAACTCTTCTTAAGCTAATACTCTCAGAAGTACATCCAAAAGTAGATAAAGAGTTTAAAAAAGAGATAATGGGTTTAAAAAGATACTCAATTTTTGAACTAAAAAAATATTTAGGTGTAATAACAAATGATTTACACAACTATTTTTTACAAAATGCAGCTTATATGAGTGGATTTGAAGTGGTTTTAAGTGGATATTATAGCTCTATTGGGATTTTTACACATCAAGATTTTACACCTTTACAAATCAAAAAAGTTTTAGAAGTTATTGATTTTTTAGAAATAACAAATTTAAAAGATAAAAAAGTAGCTCACATGAGTACAGGAGAGCTTAGAAAATGTCTAATTGCAAGAGCTTTGATTCACTCTCCAAAAGCATTTATTTTAGATGAACCAACTGTTGGACTTGATATAAAATCTCAAAATAACTTTATAAAAATGTTAAAAAAACTCTCTAGTAATGCTTCAATTATTTTAGTTACTCATCATCTTGAAGAGATTTTCGAAGAAATAGGCAATATTACTTTGATTTATAATAAAACAATTTATAAAAGTGGTAAAAAAGATGAAATTTTAACTAGTGAAAATCTAAGTGAGATTTTTGAAACAAAAATTTCAGTGAAAAAAAAGAATGAAAGATATTTTATAGAAGAAATTTTGTAGAATATATAAGTTTTTATAAAATATATAAAAAAGGATAAAGTTTTGAAAAAAAATATTCATATTAAAAAAATAGGTGATTTTGCCAAAATTGGTGGTCTTACTTCATTTTTAATTTTGGGTTTAACAGCTTGTAATGATAACTCAAGTCAAAATCAAACTCAAGCCAAAAATACAACAATAGCTGATGCAACAAAACAAGAAGGTGCTTTTGTAATAATTGAACAAAGTGCAGATGGAAAATATAAAATAGCTGATGAATTTCCAGCAGCTAAAACTACAATTGTTTTGAGAAGTCCTGATGGCACAGAGAAAATTTTAAGCCAAGAAGAGATTGATAAATTAGTAAAAGAAGAAGAAGCAAAAATTGATGCAGGAACTTCTCCTCTTACAAACCCACAATTAAGTGATGGTGGTATGGGACTTGGAGGGGTTTTACTATCTTCAATTGCTGGAGCTATGATTGGTTCTTGGCTTGGAAACAAACTATTTAACAATCAAAATTTCCAAAACCAAAAAGCAGCTCAATATAAATCTCCACAAACATACAGTAAATCACAAAGCTCTTTTGGAAATCAAACAGGAACTACTTCAAACACATCAACTCAAAAGAAAAGTGGATTTTTTGGAGGTAACAATACAACTTCATCTACAAGTACAAGTTCTACTTCAAAATCTTCATCATTCTCATCACCAACAACAAGCACAGGAGGTTGATAATGAGACTTGAAAAATTAGCTCCACTAACGGATCAATATTTAGAGTCAATTGGTTTTGTATGGCACACAGATATGGACAATAGCTCATATATAAGTGATGAATTAGTTGTTATAAATGAAGATGAAGCAAACGCGTATTATGAAGCTACAAATGAACTTTATGATATGTTTGTTGAAGCAGGACAATACGTAATTGATAATGATTTATTTCATGAGTTAAATATTCCTTTTAATTTAGTTGAAATTATTAAAGAATCTTGGGAAAATGATGTTCACTGGCATTTGTATTCAAGATTTGACTTAGCTGGTGGAATAGATGGAAAACCAATAAAATTAATAGAGTTAAATGCTGATACACCAACTTCACTTTTTGAAACAGCAATTATTCAGTGGGCTATGTTGAAAAAAAATGGTCTAGATGAAACAAGCCAATTTAATAATCTTTATGAGGCTTTAAGAGACAATTTTAAAAGAATTATCACTTTAAATAGCGATATTGAAAAATTTGAAGAGTTCTACTCTAATCTTGGTTGGAAAATTCTTTTTTCTTCAATTTCAAGCTCAAGCGAAGATATTAATACAACAAAGCTTTTACAACATATTGCAAATGAAGCTGGGTTTAATACAGATTTTGAATTTATTGAAAATGTACAATTTAGTGATGAAGGAATTTTTAAAGATGATGAAATTTTTGAATTTTGGTTTAAACTTATTCCTTGGGAAAATATTGGTATTGAAGAGAGTGAACTTGCTTTAATTTTAACAGATATTATAAAAGATAAAAAAGCAATTATTTTCAATCCTGCTTACACTTTGATATTTCAATCAAAAGCATTTATGAAAATTTTATGGGATTTATATCCAAATCATCCTCTACTTCTTGAAACATCATTTGAACCTTTAAGAGGAAAAAAATGCGTTGAAAAAAGGGCGTTTGGAAGAGAGGGAGCAAATACAAAAATCATAAATGCAGATGGTTCAATTGATATTCAAACTTCTGGTGAGTATGAAGAACATAAACCAATATATCAAGAGTATGTAGAATTTCCAAAAGATGAAAATGGAAACTTCTATCAAGCTGGAGTTTTCTATTCTTATGAAGCTTGTGCTTTAGGATTTAGAAGAGGTGGAAAAATCCTAAATAATATGTCAAAATTTGTAGGACATATGATTAAATGAATAAAAATTAAGTTGATTTATGGAAAAAGAACAGTATATAAAAAATGTAGAGAAATTAATAACCTGGGCAAAGGCTTATTATGTTTTTGATGAACCCCTTGCTAGCGATGAAGAATATGATAAATTAGCAAGAGAGTGTTTAGAATTTGAAAAAAGCAATCCATCTTTGGCTCATCCAAATTCTCCAAATAAAAGAGTTGGAGGTTATGTTTTAGATAGTTTTTCAAAAGCTTCTCATCTTAGTCGTATGTGGAGCCAAGAAGATGTTTTTAATACAAAAGAGTTAGAAGATTGGATAAAAAGAGCTTCAAAAATGGAGACTAATTTAGAGTTTTTTATTCAACCAAAGTTTGATGGAGCAAGTTTAAATCTTATATATGAAAATGGTCTTTTAAAACAAGCAATCACTAGGGGCGATGGAACAATTGGAGAGGATGTTACAAATAATGTTTTAACAATTCACTCAATTCCTCTAAAAATTTCTGAAAAATCTATAATTGAGATTAGAGGTGAAGTTGTAATTAGAAAAAATGATTTTGAAGCTATTAACCAAGAAAGATCAAAAAACAATGAACCAACTTTTGCAAATCCAAGAAATGCAGCAGCAGGAAGTTTAAGACAACTTGACTCAAAAATAACAGCAAAAAGAAAACTATATTTCACAGCTTGGGGAGTTGGACAAAATAATCTTAATTTTGAAAAAACAAGTGAACTTATGGATTATATTTTCTCTCTTGGATTTGAAAAAACCCCTATGCAAGAAATTTGTAAAGATGTTATTGAAATAGAAAATATATACAATAAAATGGTAGAAAAAAGAGACCATTTTTCTATGATTCTTGATGGAATGGTAGTTAAAATAAATAATATTAGTACACAAAATAGTATGGGTTACACTCAAAAATTTCCTAGATGGTCATGTGCATATAAATTCCCTGCAATAGAAAAAACGACCCAGCTAAAAGATATTATATTACAAGTAGGAAGAACTGGTGTTGTAACTCCTGTGGCTGTTGTAAAACCAGTTGAAATAGAGGGTGCTATTGTTGAAAGAGCTACCTTACACAACTTTGATGAAATACAAAGATTAGACTTAAAAATCAATGATGAAATAATTATTATTAGAAGTGGTGATGTTATTCCAAAAATCACAAAAGTTTTAAAAGACAGAAGAACAGGAGATGAAAAAGAGATTATAAAACCTACACACTGCCCTGATTGCAAAAGTGAACTTTTAGTTGAAGATATTATTATAAAGTGTCAAAATCTTGATTGTCCATCAAGAGTTGTAAATTCAATTATCTATTTTGCAAGTAAAAACTGCCTAAATATAGATGGTTTGGGTGATAAAATAGTAGAACTTTTGGTAAAAGAAAAAAAGATTTATGATATTTTAGATTTATACTCTTTAAAATATGAAGATTTAGAAAATCTAGAAGGGTTTAAAGAGAAAAAAATAAATAATCTTTTAAATGCTATAGAAAACTCAAAAAATAGTGAGTTGTATAGAATAATAACTGCTTTAGGGATTGAACATATTGGAGAAGTTGCTTCAAAAGCTATATGCAATAAATTTGGACTTAGTTTAGTTGATATTACATATGAAGATTTAATTAGTATCGATGGTATTGGTGAACAAATGGCAAACTCATTTTTAGAATTTTTTAGAGTTAACAAAAATATAGTTTTAAGGCTCTTTGATATTTTAAATCCAAAAGTTACCATAAAAGAAGAAGCAAAAGAGAATCCATTTAAAAGTAAAACAGTTGTAATAACTGGAACAATGAGTAAAAGTAGAGATGAAATAAAACTATTTTTAGAAAATCTTGGAGCAAAAGTAAGTTCGAGTGTATCAAAGAAGACTGATTTTGTAATATATGGAGAAGATGCTGGAAGTAAATATGACAAGGCTGTTGAACTTGGAGTTAAAACATTAGATGAAACTCAAATGAGTGAATTAATTCAAATAAAATAATATAAAAAAGTATTATAAAATCGAAATATAATTTATGAAATAATCATTATAAAATTAACGTTTATGTTGCTTTTTGATAATAAAAAAGTAAGAGAATATTCGATAACATCTTTTTAATTTAAAAATAAGGTGATATAAAAATGAGAATTTCTCAGAAGTTGTATTCAAGTTTTGGTTTAATGATTTTTTTAATCATTATACTTACAGTTATTGGTATAAATAAAGTTTCTACTATAGATAGCACTTTACACAATGAAGTAGAACTAACATCAAATAAGTTAAGATTTGCAATTAATTTTAGAGGAAGTGTTCATGATAGAGCAATTTCTGTAAGAGATGTTGTTTTATCAGAAAATAAAGATAGTTCTTTATTTAAAACTTCTATTGAAGATATTAAAAAGCTAGGTGAGTTTTATAGCTCATCATCTAAATCTATGGATGAAATTTTCAAAAATAAAGATAATTTTTCTGAAAAAGAGTTAGATATTCTTAATAAAATAAAAATTGTAGAGAACAAAACTCTTCCTTTAGTTGAAGAGATTGTAAAACTTAAACTATCAGGTGATGATTCTAAAGCTTTAAATTTATTAATAAGTGAAACAAGCCCCTCTTTTAAAAATTGGTTAAAAGTAATCAATGAATTTATCGATTTCCAAGAACAAAAAAATCTTTCTTATTTATCTGAAGTAAGAAATGTTGCAAGTGGTTTTTCAACAACAATGATTGTATTTTTAGTTTTAGCAATTATTCTTGCATCAGCTATAGCATATTTTATCTCTAGACAACTAATAAGTATGGTAAATAGAATTCAAACAGGATTACAAAGCTTTTTTAATTTTTTAAATAGAGAAACTACAACTATTACTTTAGTGGATATAAATTCAAAAGATGAATTCGGAACAATGGCTGATACAATAAATAAAAATATTGAAAAAACAAAAAATACTGTTGTAGAAGATAATCAATTTATTGTAGCTGTATCTAATTTTATTCAAGAGCTAAAAGCTGGAAATAACTTAGTAAAATTTGATTTAGAAGTAAACACTCCTATTTTAAAGAGCTTAAAAAATCATTAGAAGAACTTCAATACTATTTGGAACACACAATTGCAAGAGATATCAATACTTTATTAGATGTACTTGAGAAATTTAAAAATAAAGATTACACAGTAAGATTTCCAAATCCTTATGCAACAGTCGCTGTTACAATAAATGAACTTGGTGATGTAATTTGTGAGATATTAGCTGAAAATAAATCAAATGGTTTAACTTTAGATAAAAGCTCAAATGTATTACTAGAGAATGTTGATAAATTAAATTTAAGTTCAAATGAAGCAGCGACAAGTTTGGAAGAAACAGCGGCAGCCTTAGAAGAAATGACTTCAAATATTAGACATCATACGGAAAGCATTGCTAAAATGTCTAAATTATCTTCTAGCGTTACAAGTTCTGCTTCTCAAGGTGAAAAACTAGCAAATGAAACTACTATTGCTATGGATGAAATAAATGTCCAAGTAAACTTAGTAAATGAAGCTATAAGTGTTATTGATAATATAGCATTTCAAACAAATATCCTTTCTTTAAATGCAGCTGTTGAAGCAGCAACTGCTGGTGAAGCTGAAAAAGGATTTGCTGTTGTTGCACAAGAGGTGAGAAATCTTGCAAGCAGAAGTGCTGAAGCTGCAAAACAAATAAAAGATATAGTTCAACTTGCTACAAATAAAGCAAATCAAGGGAAAGAGATTGCTAATAGTATGATTGAAGGCTATAAAGAACTAAATGTAAATATTTCTCAAACTATGCATTTAATTTCTGATATTCAAAATGCTTCAAAAGAGCAACTTTTAGGAATTGAGCAAATAAATGATGCTGTAAATCAACTAGACCAGCAAACTCAAAAGAATGCTTCAATTGCTTCACAAACTCAAAGTATTGCTACTTTAACTGATAGTATCGCAAAATTAATTGTAAAAAACGCAGATGAAAAAGAGTTTATAGGTAAAAATGATGTTAAAGCAAAATACATTAACGGTTTAAGCCAAAAATCATTTAATATTGAAACAAATAATTCAATAAAAATAGAAAAAGCAAAACAAGTAGTTTTAACAAAATCAAAAGCTGTTACTTCTAATACTTCTGATGATGAGTGGGAGAGTTTTTAACTCTTCTTCTTAGATTTTTTGTTAAGAAAACGGTCAAAACACCGCTTTCTTTTTTAATTATACGTGATAATTTGGAGCTTCATTTGTGATAGTTACATCATGAACATGAGACTCTCTTAGTCCTGCACTTGTAATTTCAACAAACTCCGCTGTATTTTGGAAACTAACTATATCTTTAGCACCTAAATAACCCATAGAACTTCTTAATCCTCCAACAAATTGGTGAATAATATCTGAAATAGTTCCTCTATAAGCAACTCTTCCTTCAATTCCTTCAGGTACAAGTTTATCAGCAGCTGTTCCTTCTTGAAAATATCTATCAGTACTTCCTTTTGTCATAGCACCAATACTTCCCATACCTCTATAAGTTTTAAACTTTCTTCCTTGGTATAATATTACTTCACCAGGGCTCTCTTCTGTTCCAGCTAATGCACTTCCCATCATAACACAACTAGCTCCAACAGCTAAAGCTTTTGCAACATCCCCAGAGTATTTAATACCACCATCAGCAATAATTGGAACTCCAGATTTTTTAGCTTCAATAGCACACTCGTCAATAGCGCTCATTTGAGGAACACCAACACCAGCAACTATTCTTGTTGTACAAATACTTCCAGGTCCAATACCAACCTTAACGGCATCAGCTCCTGCAGCAATTAAATCTCTTGTCGCTTCAGCAGTAGCAACATTTCCAGCTATTAACTCCACATCTAATTCTGCTTTTATAGCTTTTACTGTATCTAAAATCCCTTTTGAGTGACCATGTGCTGAATCTAGTACAAGAACATCAACTCCAACAGCAACTAAAGCTCTAGCTCTATCTAATTGATTAACTCCAATAGCAGCACCTACCCTTAATCTTCCAAACTCATCTTTACAAGCATCTGGATATTCAATTTTTTTATTTATATCTTTAATTGTAATAAGTCCAATTAATTTATTATTGTCATCTACTATTGGTAATTTTTCTATTTTATTTTGATGCATAATTTCAGCAGCTTGCTCAAGAGTTGTACCTTCTTTTGCAGTAATAAGTGGCATTTTAGTCATTTTTTCACTAGCTGTGAATCTATAATCTTTAGTGAATCTCATATCTCTATTTGTTAAAATTCCAACTAAAATATTGTTATCATCAACAACAGGAACTCCTGAAATTTTGTATGTAGCCATAATATCTTCAGCATCTTGTAAAGTTTGGTCAGGTTTTATTGTAATTGGATCAATTATCATCCCTGATTCAGATTTTTTCACTTTTTGACATTGTAAAACTTGAGATTCAATATCCATATTTTTATGAATAATTCCTATCCCACCTAATCTTGCCATTGCAATTGCAGCTTGATATTCAGTTACTGTATCCATAGCAGCACTTACAAAAGGAACATTTAATTCAATATTTTTAGTTATCTTAGTTTTTGTAGAAACAAATTTTGGTAAAATTTCTGACTTTGCAGGTACAAGTAGTACATCTTCGAAAGTTAAGGCTCTTTTTCTTATTCTCATTTTAAAATCCTATTAATTATTTTGTATATTTTACAGCTTTTTCCATAGACAAAGCACCATCAAATAAAGTTTGTTCCTCAAAAGAGTTTGCAATTAATTGAAGACCTATAGGAAGCCCTAAACTATCTTTTGCAACGGGTAAGCTAATAGCTGGAAGTCCCGCTAAATTTACCGAAATAGTATATAAATCAGCTAAGTACATCTCTAAAGCACTAGAATATGACCCAAATTTTGGAGCAGTTGTTGGTGCAACTGGACTCAAAATTAAATCGGCACTTTCAAAAATCTTATCAAATTCTGATTTAATAATTGATCTTACTTTTTGAGCTTTTATATAATATGCATCATAATATCCAGAACTTAATACAAAAGACCCAAGCATAATCCTTTTTTTAACTTCGTATCCAAAACCTTCAGTTTTTGTATTTATATACATATCTTTTAAACTATTTCCAATTGCTCTATGTCCATATCTTACACCATCAAATCTTGCTAAATTTGCACTAGCTTCTGCAGCTGAAATAATATAATATGTTGAAATTATTTTACTAGAATCAATCATATTATTATGAATAATCTTATGTCCTTGTTCTTCCAAAAGTCTAACTGCATTATTAAACGCTTCTTTAACTTCGCTACTTGCTTGTTCGACAAAATTATCAATTACAGCTATTGTAAATTTCTTTTCACTATTTAAATTTGGAGTTACTTTTGTATAAACAATGTTTGCACTTGTAGAATCTTTTTCATCGTGTCCAGCTAAAATATCATATAAAATTGCAGCATCTTCAACATTTTGTGTGATTGGTCCACATTGATCAAGAGATGAAGAGTAAGCAACTATTCCATATCTTGAAACTCTTCCATAAGTTGGTTTCATTCCAACAACTCCACAATAAGAAGCAGGTTGTCTTATACTCCCTCCTGTATCAGTTCCAAGTGCAGCAATCGCAAGTCCAGCAGCAACAGCAGCAGCACTTCCACCACTACTTCCACCAGGAATTCTCGAATTATCTATAGGATTTAATGTTTTACCATGAGAAGAAGATTCAGTCGAACTACCCATTGCAAACTCATCCATATTTGTAAGACCCATTGGACTTAAACCAGCATTTCGTAATTTATCAATAACTGTAGCATTAAAAGGAGAAATATACCCTTTTAAAATATTACTTGAACAAGTTAGTTCCCAATCTTTTACATTTATATTATTTTTAATGGCAATTGGAATACCATTTCCTAAACTATTTATCTCTTTATTTTCTAATTGCTCAACGTAAGCACCAATATTGCTATTTTTAATCTTTATTTTTAAATCTTCACTTAATTTTTGTATATCTTCTTTACTTAATTTTAGTGCTTCTTTTAGAGTCATAAATTAATTCTCCTATGTTTTGTAGGTATAATAAACAAATTATTGTATCAAAAACATGTTTAAAAAACGATTGAAAAATTTGTATGGATTTTCTAGAAAATTTGTATAAGTATATTTTAGGAATAAAAAAGGGGATAGTTTCCTATCCCCTTTAAAAGATCTTTTAGATGAAAGATATAAATGCCATTGGAGTAGCATCACCTTTTCTAATTCTAGTTTTAATTATTGAAGTATATCCACCATTTCTACCTTCGTATTTTGGTGCTATTTCATTAACTAATTTTTTAGTAGCTTCTTTACATTGTAAAGCAGCAAATACATATCTATGTGTATTTAAATCTGCATTTCTTGCAGATGTTACTAATTTTTCTATAAATCTTTTTAATTCTTTTGCTTTTGGAACAGTTGTTTCGATTTTTTCTCTCTCAATAATAGCAATTGCTAAATTTTTTAACAATGCTTTTCTATGAGCAGAAGTTCTATTTAACTTTCTATATCCGTGCTTATGTCTCATATTAAACCCTTATTTATGCTTTTAGTTGCTCTAATTTTCTTCTTAATACAGAAGCAACATTCTCTGGAAGTGTATTTTCAACTGGGTAACCTAATGATTCTAGTTTTTCAGCTATTTCATCATAAGATTTTTTACCTAGATTTTTAATATTTTTAACTTCAACTTCACTCATAAGTACTAGTTCACCTAAGTATTTAAGTCCAGCTCTATCTAAAGAGTTGAAACTTCTAGCACTCAAATTTAATTCTTCTATTCTTTGAACTAACTCTTTAATCTCAACTGATTCTTCACCTGAATCACTTACAGTCACTTCTGATAAATCAAAAACTTTATTAAAAACTGACATTTGAGAGTACATTACACTAACCGCTTCTTTAAATGCAGCAATAGGAGTAATTTGTCCGTTTGTCAATACTGTAAATACAGCTTTTTCGAAGTTAGGATTATCTTCAACTAACATCTTTTCAATATCATAAACTACTTTTTTTACAGGCGTAAAGAATGCATCGATTGGTATATAATCAGGACCAACAATATCTCTAATATCTTCAGAAGGCACATATCCTATACCTTTTTGAATAATAACAGAGAATGTTAAGTTACAATCGCTATTAATTGTTGCTAAATGAGCATCTTTTGAAACAACATCAACTTCAGAGTTAATTAAATCTTCACCCTTAATATCTCTTGGTCCACTAAATGTATACTCAACAACAACTTGTTTTTTATCACCATTTATTTTAAACTTAATGTTTTTTAAATTAATAACAAAAATAGCTATATCTTCTAACATACCCCTTAATGAGTCAAACTCATGAGTAGCACCTTCTATTTTTACAGCAATTGGAGCATATCCAATAGATGAACTCAAAAGAAGTCTTCTTAAAGGATGTGCCAAAGTAATTGCAAAACCATCTTCAAATGGGTATGCTGATATTTTAGCCTCATTTTCGCTGATAGCTTCTATCTCAACTTCAGTTGGTAAAAATGGAGTTTCTGCAAATTTTTTCATTAGCTACCTTTTATTTATTATTTAGAATATAACTCTACGATTAATCTCTCTTCAACAGGAATAACTATCTCTTCTCTAGCAGGTACTCTTGTGAAAATCCCAAATACTTTATCTTTATCAACATTAACCCAGTCAACCATTCCAGTTTGATTAGTTAATTCGATTGCTCTTCTAATTTGAGGATTGTTTTTAGATTTCTCTTTAATCTCAATTTTTTGCCCAGCTTTTACTAAGTAAGATGGAATATTTACTTTTTTACCATCAACTAAAACGTGTCCATGAGTTGTTATTTGTCTAGCAAATGCTCTTGTAGTTGCAAATCCCATTCTATAAATAACATTATCTAATCTTTGTTCAATTAATGAAATAAGAATAGATCCAGTGTTTCCTTCTCTTCTTACAGCTTCTTTAAAGTAGTTACTGAATTGTTTTTCTGAAACACCATACATAAATTTAACTTTTTGTTTTTCTCTTAATTGTAAACCATATTCAGAGATTTTAGCTCTTCTTTGTCCATGTTGTCCTGGAGCAAATGGTCTTTTTTCTAAAGCACTTTTACCTGAAAGTCTTCTCTCACCTTTTAAACCAAGGTCTGCTTCAAGTCTTCTTTCGATTTTTTCTACTGGTCCTCTATATCTTGCCATATTTTACTCCTTACACTCTTCTTCTTTTAGGAGGTCTACAACCATTGTGTGGTAATGGTGTAACATCTTTTAACCAAGTAACTCTAACTCCGTTTATAGAACCAACTGATTTAACAGCAGTATCTCTTCCAGAACCTGGCCCTTGAATTTTAATTCCTACATTTTTAATACCATGTTCCATTGCTTTTGCCATAGCATCTTCAACTGCAGCTTGAGCAGCAAATGGAGTTGATTTTTTAGAACCTTTAAACCCTAAGTTTCCAGCACTTGACCATGCAATAACATTTCCTGCATTATCCGTAACTGTAACTAACGTATTGTTAAAACTTGCAGCAATATGGATGATTCCATCAGCAATATTTTTTCTTACAATTTTTTTTCTAGTAACTTTTCTTTTTGCCATTATCTATCCTTATTTTGTCGCTGCACCGATAGTTTTCTTTTTACCTTTTCTTGTTCTAGCATTAGTTTTAGTCTTTTGCCCTCTACAAGGTAAACCTTTTCTATGTCTTAAACCTCTGTATGAACCTAAATCCATTAAAGCTTTAATATCCATCGCAACTTTTTTTCTTAAATCCCCTTCTACTAGGTAGTTTTCTTGGATTTCTTTTCTGATTAAAGCAGCTTCATCTTCAGTTAATTCAAATGCTCTTTTATTGAAATCAATTCCAGTTGCATTTAAAATTAATCTTGAATTATGTAATCCAATTCCAAAGATGTATGTTAAAGCATACTCCATTCTTTTTTTATTTGGTAAATCAACACCCGCGATTCTTGCCATGTGTCTTATCCTTGTCTTTGTTTATGTTTTTTGTTTTCGCAGATTACTCTTACGATACCTCTTCTTTTGATAACTTTACATTTATCACACATTTTTTTAACTGAAGCTCTTACTTTCATAAGTCTCGTCCTTCTTATCTTTGTGTTTTTTTCCACTTTCAACAGGAAAAAGCCTTAAAAAATAGGATTTTATTTTTAAGCTTTTACCAACTCTTTATAAAATATGTGTCTATTTTATAAAAACTTCTTCATTTGGTTGAAAAAATGGAATCGGATTATATTTAAAATTAGCTTAAACCTTGTTGAATTATTCATAAATTATTTTATATAGTTTAGTGTATCATACAAAAACAGAATTTTGGAGTTAAAATGGAAATTTTTAGAAATAACTTAATAAAAATAGAGATTGAAAAGAGTGAAATTCCTTGGCTTAAAATATTTACAATAAAAAATATTAAAGAGTTCTCACAATGTGATTTAGAAACAAAACAAGAAATTTGGAAATATCTTGATATTATTGAAAAAGAGATGTTAAAGTATTTTAAACCAACAAAGATAAATATTGCTTCATTTGGAAACTATGTTCCTCATATTCATTTTCATATAATGGCTAGATTTGAAACAGATAGCTATTTTCCAGAACCAATGTGGGGGAAAAAACAAAGAGAAGGTAAATTAGATTTACCCTCTTTTGATAAATTTTATGAAGATATAAAAAAGAGATTATAAACCTCTTTTTTTAAAATTTAGAGATTATTTATTAACATACTCCACAATTTTATCACCCATAGCAACACAATTTAATACTTCTTTTGCATCATATGCTGCTAAATCTTTTGTTCTATATCCATCTTTTAGTGCATCTTTTATTGCTCGTTCTATCATATTTGATGCTTTCTCTTCATTTAATGTATATTTTAGCATCATTGCAGCACTTAGTATTGTTGCTATTGGATTTGCAATTCCTAGTCCTGCTATATCAGGAGCTGATCCATGAATTGGTTCATAAATTGCTGTTTTATCACCTGTTGAAGCACTTGGTAATAATCCAATAGATCCAACCACCATTGAAGCTGTATCAGACAAAATATCTCCAAAAATATTTCCAGTTACAATTACATCAAATTGTTTTGGATTTCTTACTAGTTGCATAGCTGCATTATCTACATACATATGAGTTAATTCAACATCTGGATAATCTTTACTTAATTCATTCATAGTATCTCTCCAAAGTTGAGATACTTCAAGAACATTAGCTTTATCAACAGAGCAAACTCTTTTATCTCTTTTTCTTGCAAGTTCAAATGCTGTTTTACCAATTCTAATTATTTCTGGTTTTGTATAAACCATTGTATTAAATGCTTTAAATCCATCATTCTCTCTTGGTTGTCCAAAGTATATACCACCAATAAGTTCTCTTACAACCATAATATCACAACCAGAAATAACTTCAGGTTTTAGTGTAGATGCATTTACAAGTTCATCATAAACAATTGCAGGTCTTAAATTAGCATAAACACCCATTTTTTCTCTAAATTTTAAAAGTCCTGTTTCAGGTCTTAAATCTCTTGGTAAAGAATCCCATTTAGCACCACCAATAGCACCAAACAAACAAGCATCTGAATTTAAAACACCATCAACAGTTTCATCTGGAAGTGGAACACCAGTTGTATCAATAGCAATACCACCCATTAGGTACTCTTTATAACTAAGAGTAAAATCACATTTTTTAGCAACTGCATTTAGAACTTTTATAGCTTCATCAACTATCTCTGGTCCTATCCCATCACCTTTTATTATTGATATTTTATAGTTTTTCATTAGTTAGCCTTTTTCATTTCATCAATTGCATAATTTATTAAACCGCCACTTGCAATTAACTCTTGCATAAATGGAGGAATTGGAATAAATTTATAAGTTTTTTTTGTTGTATTATTAGTAATCGCTCCATTATCTAAATCAATACTAATCTCTTCACCCTCTTTAATCTCTAATGATTCAGGTAATTCAAATATTGGTAATCCCATATTAAAAGCATTTCTATAAAAAATTCTTGCAAATGATGGAGCCACAACAGCAGCTACACCAGCAGCTTTTAAAGCTATAGGAGCGTGTTCTCTACTTGAACCACATCCAAAATTTTCACCAGCAACAATAATATCGCCTTTTTTTAATTTTTTTGGAAAATCTGGATCTGCATCTTCCATAACATATTTTGCTAAATGGTCTGGATCTGAACTATTTAAATATCTAGCAGCAATAATAACATCTGTATCGATATTTGCTCCAAAATTCCAAACCTTACCTGTAATTTTACTCATATTTTATCCTTGATATTTTTTAGACAGTAATTAAATAGTTATTTTATCTAAAATTAGAGTAAACTTTGTTTAAATAGAGCATCTTAAACTCTTATTTAAACTATTTGGGTATAATATACCACTATTTAAAAAGGAGGATTTCCTAAATCAATGAGTACAAAAGATATAAACAAAGTAATTGAACAACTGATAAAAGAATATAAAGATTCAGTTCTAACTTATGAAAAAATTATCAAGATTTTTCCTAAAGCACCGACAGGAGCTACTATTAAGAAAATTCTTGCTCTTGTTCAACTATATAATGTAACAGTTATAAGTTCTCAAGAACAAGCTAAACTTCTAAACGATGAAGAAGCTAAAAAAAGAAGAGAACAAAGAGAAAAACTAATCGAAAGTGAAGATGATGAGTTTGACTTATTAAAAAACAAAGAACTTCTTGAGTGGTCAAGATCAGATTCTCCTGTAAGAATGTATTTGAGAGAAATGGGTCAAATTCCTCTTTTAACAAAAGATGAAGAAGTGGAAATCTCAAAAAAAATTGAAACAGGTGAAGATATTATTCTTGATGCTATTTGTTATGTTCCATACTTAATAGACTTCATTTTAGAATATAGAGAACCTTTGGTTAATAGAGAAAGAAAAGTAAAAGAGCTATTCAAAAACTTTGATGATGAAAATGAAGAAGAGGAAGAAGATCTTGATGAGTATGAAGATGAAGAAGAGTACGATGCAGAAGATGAAGAGAAAAAATTATCTGGTGCAAAACAAAAAAAATTAGACAAAAGAGCTCAAACTATTATTGAAGCTTTCAAAAATCTTGAGAAAGCAAAAAAAGAGTGGCTAAAATTCCAAACTAAAGAGACAGCAAAATCTGATGATGAAACAGATTTAATGACTTTTAATCTTGCAACTGCATTCAAAAAGAAATTATTAAAAGAAGCTCTTTTAGATTTAGGTCCAACTTCAAAACTTATAACTGAAATAGTAAAAGCTATGGAAACTTCATTAAAAAGTGAAGATGGATTTGAAGATGAATTAAAAAGACTTGAATATAGATTACCTTTATTTAATGAAACATTACAAAAAAATCACCAAAAGATTTTAGATAATATTGTTAATTTATCAAAAGTTCAAATAACTGCAATGGTTCCTGAAGCTACTATGGTTTCAACTTATATGGAGATTAAAAAACTTTTTCAAACAGCAGAAGCTAGTAAAGATGGTTTTGATTTAACTCCTGAAGAACTAAAAGCTGTTTTAGAACAGATTAAAAGAGGTAAGCAAATAACTGATACTTCAAAAACAAGAATGGCTCAATCAAATTTAAGACTTGTTGTATCTATTGCAAAAAGATATACAAATAGAGGCTTACCATTCCTTGATTTAATTCAAGAGGGAAATATTGGTCTTATGAAAGCAGTTGATAAATTTGAGTATAAAAAAGGTTATAAATTCTCAACTTATGCTACATGGTGGATTAGACAGGCAATAAGTAGAGCAATTGCTGATCAAGCAAGAACTATTAGAATTCCTATCCATATGATTGAAACTATTAATAGAATTAATAAAATTATTAGAAAAGGTGTTCAAGAAAATGGTAAAGAACCTGATGTTGAAGAAATTGCAAAAGAAGTTGGATTACCTGTTGATAAAGTAAAACAAGTTATAAAAATTACAAAAGAACCTGTATCTTTAGAAGCTCCTATTGGTAGTGATGATGATGGTAAATTTGGAGATTTTGTACCAGATGAAAAAGCTCCAACTCCAATTGATAATATCATGAAAGAAGATTTACAGGGTCAAATTGATCAAATTTTAGGTCAATTAAATGAAAGAGAACAAGCTGTTATTAGAATGAGATTTGGTCTAATGGATGACGCTAGTGATAGAACTCTTGAAGAGATAGGAAAAGAACTTTCAGTTACAAGAGAAAGAGTTAGACAAATTGAATCAAGTGCAATCAAAAAATTAAAACATCCAAAAGTTGGAAAAAATCTTAAAAATTATGTAGAGAGTTAATCTCTCTACTCTTTTCTTAAAGCTCTAGTAAATAAAACTCCAATAGGCACAATACTGAGTCCAACAATAAAAGCTAAAGGTATTAAAATTTTATTATTATTTAAAGCAAAAAATCCAAAAATTAAAAATCCATATCCTAAAACTCTATAAATAGACACAAAACCACCTGCACTAAAAAGCGTATTTTTAAAACTATTTTGTTTTACTCTTTTTTTCTCTTTAGTTATAATCTCTTTAATTTTTTCAGGTGTTAACTCAGATTCAGGAACCTCTTCGTATTCACTATATAAATCATATGGGTCATCTATTTCATCTATTTTATCTCTTTCGGAACTACTTGGTTTGCTATCTTGCATATCACCTAGTCTATTTTGAATATTTTTTCGATATGATAAAAATGAAGCAATAGTTACAAATAAAGAGGCAAAAAATGCAACTTGTAAATTTAATAACCAAATAAGATTCTGAAAAATTATTGCATACAAACTTATGCAAAAGTTTAAAACTAAAAAAACCTTTGCAAAATTTAAAATTTGGCTATTAATCTTCATCATCTAAAGATTTATCACCATGTTTTGCTCTATAAGCGTATCTAGGGTCATTTTCCATACCTTCATAAACTTTTTGAGCTCTTTTGTATGCTTTATAAATATTTAAACCAGCCGCAGCAACTCCCCAAAATATTCCTACCCAAAGAGTCCAAGTAAGTCCTGTTAGATATTTAAGTCCAAGACCTATACCAACTCCAATAAGAATTGCAGCCACAATAGAAATACCTACTGATAAACTATCTAAAGCTTCTATCTTATCTCTGTGTTTTGGTTTTTTTTCTTCCAAATTTTCTTCCATAAAACCCTACTTTATGTAAGAGCAACAATAATCACTTATTGTTTTTACTTTTATATCAAAACTAGAGTTAGAAGGTACAGAAAAACTACTTCCTGATTTATAAGTTTTCCAACTATCTTCTCCTTTTAATCTTACTTCCACCTCACCTTCAATTATTTCCATAAGCTCAGCTTCAACCGTACTAAAAACATACTCTCCAACCATCATAATTCCCAAAGATTTTTTACTTCCATCGCTGTCTATAAAAGTCCTACTTGTAACATTTCCATCAAAATATACATTTGCTTTTTTTAATAATTCTACATTTTTAAAGCTTTGCATTTTTTACCTTATTTTAAATTTTTCATAACTTCATCAGCTGCTTTTATACAAGAATCAATATCTTTATTTGAAATTTTTGTACAAATAAATCCAGCTTCATATTGGCTACAAGCAAAATAAAAACCTCTTTTTAACATTTCATGATGAAATGTTGCAAATCTTTCAAAATTACATAGACCAACTTCTTTGAAATTTTTTGGCTCATTTTCACAAAAGAAGAACCCAAACATACTTCCTCTCGTATTTACTTGTAAAGGAATTCCATTTTTTTGTGCAACTTTTTTAAGACCATCAACTAATCTTGTTGCTTTTTTATTTAATTCACAATAAATACTAGGATTTGATTTTAGTTTTCTAAGACTTTCTAAACCAGCTGCCATTGCAACAGGATTTCCACTTAAAGTTCCTGCTTGATAAATTTTCCCTTCAGGCGAAAGATGACTCATAATCTCTTTTGAAGCAGCAAATGCACCAACAGGCATTCCAGCACCTATAACTTTTCCAAAAGTTAAAATATCAGCTTGAACATCTAAAATCCCACTAGCACCTTTTAAACTTGCTCTAAATCCACTCATAACTTCATCAAAAATCAATAAAGCTCCATTTTTATCACAAAGATCTCTACAAGCTTTTAAAAACTCATTTGTAGCAGGAATAAGTCCCATATTCCCAGCTATCGGCTCAATAATAATACAAGCAATATCGCTACTTTGTTCAAAACATTTTTCTAATTGCTCAACATTGTTGTATTCACATAAAAGTGTATGTTTTGTTAAATCAGCAGGAACACCTGGACTACTTGGTGCTCCAAATGTTGCCATTCCTGAACCTGCTTGAACTAAAAGTGAATCTGAATGTCCATGATAGCAACCTTCAAACTTAATAATATCATTTTTATCAGTAACTCCCCTTGCAAGTCTAATTGCACTCATAGTTGCTTCAGTTCCTGAACTTACAAATCTTACTTTATTAATATTTTCAAACATCTCAACAATCTCTTGAGCTAGTTTTGTCTCAAGGTTTGTTGGAGCTCCAAAGCTTAATCCTTCTTTTGCAGTTTTTATAACAGCTTTTTCAATATCTTTATTACAATGTCCAAAAATAAGTGGTCCCCAACTTTGTACAAAATCTACATATTTATTCCCATCAATATCATATAAATATGCCCCTTTTCCCTTTTTTATAAAAGGAGGAGTTCCACCAACACTTTTAAATGCTCTTACAGGTGAGTCAACTCCACCTGGAATCACTTCACAAGCTTTTTCATAAGCTTTTATAGATTTTTTAAACATTTCTTTTCCTAAAATTTATAATATTAAAAGATTTTACAATAATTTATATAAGCAAAAGGTTATTTAGATTTTTTGTAGTTAAATTATAGAAAAACAGCTTATTTTAAAATATTATTTTTAATTTTTTTTACTATAATTCGCCAATGAAAAATATATTCTTAGCCCTATTTCTATCACTGTTAATTCATCTTTTATTTTTATTCAACTATAAATCAGAAGAAAAACAAAATAGCCAAGATGATAAAAAAATAGAAAAAACTAATATTAAATTTGTAAAATTAAATGAAATAAAAGAACAAAATAAAGTAGAAGTAGAAAAACCTAAGCAAGAATTACCTAAAGAGATAAAAACTGAAAAAACTTTTGAAAAACCAATAGAAAAAAAGGTTGAAAAAGTTGTTGAAAAGTCCAAAAAAATTGAGCAAAAACCTATAAAAAATGATTTAAAAGAAGCAAAAGAACTCCAAAATAAAATTTTGAAAGAACAAGTTGTGCAAAATAAGCAAACGATTCAAGATAAAACTTTAGAAAATTTTTTAAATCAAAAAGAGCCTGTAAATAAAGAGATTTTAAGTGAATTAGAAAAACTGTATGGAAAAGAGTATAAAAGTTTTACAACTGTTCAAAAAGCCTATTTAGAAAAAAATTTAAATAACTTTCAAGTAATTACTCAAAGAGTTTTAAATCGTATGGGATATCCAAAACTTGCAGAAAAACTAAGAATTGGTGGAGTTAATATTGTTGAATTTATGTTTCATCCAGATGGAAGTATTTCTGGATTAAAAATCACAAGTTCATCGGGATATACCATACTTGATGATTACTCTTTGGAATTAATAGAAATTGCCTACAAAGATTATCCAAAACCTACAGAAAAGACAAAAATTAAATTCCAAGTATTTTATAGAATGTACTAAAATTTAACTATCTGTATAAATCAATATATCTAAATGCTATTAGATTCTCTAAAATTGCAAAGGTTATTATAAAATTTACAAATGAGCTTCCACCATAGGAAAATAGAGGCAATGGAATTCCAACAACAGGAGCAAATCCAATAACCATCAAAATATTCACACTCATATTTAAAAATATTAATAATGCAAGCCCAGAGGCAAAAACTTTGACAACATAATCATCTTTGAAAAAATAGTTTATTGATAAAAGATGTAAAATCAATAGAGTGTATACAATAATCAACCCAATAGCACCTAAAAATCCATATCTTTCAACTAAATAAGCAAAAATAAAATCACTTGTAGAAATTGGTAAAAACTTTAGTTGAGTTTGTGTAGCCTCATTTGAATCTTTTCCAGAAAGTCCACCTGATCCAATTGCAATAATTGATTGTTGTACATGATAACTAGGTTTTTCAGCAATTATAAAATCATGGATTCTCTTTTTTTGATAATCTTTGATTCCATAACTATAAATAAAAGGTGAACTAACTCCCAAAACAATAACTATTGTTACCCATATCTTCCAATTTACTCCAATTAAAAATAAAATTCCATAACCAACTAAAAGCAAAAGTAATGCTGTACCTAGATCTGGTTCTTTTGCAATTAAGACAAATGGAAGAAGAATATAAAAAGAAAAATATATAAGATCTTTCAATCCATATCCTTTTTCAGGAGGTTGCCTTAGGTGAATTAAATATGCAAGCATCAAAATAAATACAGGTTTTATAAGTTCAGAAGGCTGAATTGTTGCATTAATAAAAGGTAATTCTATCCATCTTTTAGCTCCTAATTTTGAAATTCCAAAAAGTTCAACAGCAACCAATAAAATAATTCCAAACCAGTATAAAATTGGGATAATTCCTAATCTCCTTCTAATTGGTAAGAAAAAGACAATAAAAAATAAAATAAGTGAAAGAGAATAGTACATAAGTTGCTTATTGGCTAGTAATTCGTTTGTTTCACTTATTAAATGGTATGATAGCATTACCAAAGGTAAAACAAATATTATTAACAAAAAATCGAAATGTGAAATAATTCTTTTATCTAGTAAACGCATAACAAAAGAGTATCATAATATGTATAAATATTTTATTGCAAATAGTACAGAAAGACTTGATAAATTTTTGGCATCAAATATTGATGCTTCAAGAAATCAAATTGAACAATTAATTAAAAAAGGTTTTGTAAAAGTCGATGGAAAAACTTTGGACAAAACTGGTTTAAAATTAAAAGAAAATCAAAAAATTGAAGTTTATTTTCCAGAGGTAGAGTTTTCAAACATCAAAGATGAAGAGTTTATAAAAGAATCTTTAAAGGATAAAAATATTGAAATAATTCATGAAGATGACGATATTTTAATACTAAATAAACCTTATAACCTAACAGTTCATGACGCACCTAGTGTTAAAGATGCAACTTTAGTAGATTGGTTGAAACTAAAAAAAATTTCTCTCTCAACAATAAGTGGAGAAGAGAGACATGGAATTGTTCATAGACTTGATAAGGGAACAAGTGGTCTTATTGTTATTGCAAAAACAAATGAAGCTCATACTTCTTTAGCAAAACAACTTGAAGATAAAAGTATGGGAAGATACTATCTTGCAATTCTAGATCTACCTTTAAAAGATAATTTAGTAGTAGAAAAACCAATTTCGAGAAATCCTAACAATAGATTAAAAATGGATATTATAGAAGAAGGAAGATATGCAAAATCAGCTTTTTCTAAAATATGTTTAAGTGATAATCAAAAATATGAACTAATAGCAGCAAAACTTTTTACAGGACGAACGCATCAAATAAGAGTTCATTTAAACTCACTAAATAGGCATATACTTGGAGATACTTTATATGGATTTAAGGGCGAATTAAATAAAATAAATAGATTTTTTTTACACGCTTATATCTTATATCTTACTCATCCAACAAAAAATACGAAGATGAGTTTTTGTGCAAACTTACCAGATGATATGAGTACTTTTTTAAAAACTAATTTTACTAAGGATTTTACAGATGAAAAAATTAATACAAGCAACATCATTAACAACTTTTCTTCTTTTATATAGCGGTTGCAGCAATACTTTTGATTCTCTTTCTACAACAACTGCACCAAAAGTAAATCAGTCAGTTCAAACTGTAAATTACTCTTCTATCAAATCTCTTCCGGATATGACATCAATAGGTTTTGAATGGCAAAAAGTAGATGATGCAAGAGTTATTGGTTATAACTTTTATAGAACTGAAATTTCAAAAGGTGAGAAAACTTTAAAGTTAATCTCAAAAATTGACAGTAAACATGCCACTCACTATGTTGATAAAGGATTAGAACCAAAAACAAAATATGCTTATCAAATTTCAGCAAGATTGAGTGATGGTAGTGAGTCTCCTACAACTGAAGCTTATATAGTGGAAACTCTTCCTAGAATAAAACCCGTTGGTTTTGCACAAGCTATTTCAGCTCTTCCAAATAAAGTAAAACTTCTTTGGGAACCACATCCTGATCAAAGAGTAAGTTATTATAGAGTTGAAAAATACAATAACACTTTAAATGAATGGATATACTTGGCTACTGTTAATCAAAGATTATCAGCTGAATATATAGATACTGGTCTAAAAAATGCTTCAAGTCATAAATATAGAGTAAAGGCATTTACATTTGATGATGTTGAATCAGCTCCTACAAAAGTTTTAGAAGCAGTTACAAAACCAGCTCCAAAAGGCGTATCAGGGGTAAAAGCTTCCAATAATATTCCTAAAAAAATCTTCTTAGCATGGAATGCATCTCCTACAAATGATGTAGTTCAATATGAAATACATAGAAGTAATTATGAATCTTTTAGTTACAAAAAAATCGGTTCTGTAAATGCAAATACTCTTGAATATACCGATAATGTTGAAGATGATGGGTTAAAATACTATTATAAAATAATTCCAATTGATAAAGATGGTTTAGATGGTTCTTCTGATATAACACCTGCAAAAGGAGAAAGCTTAGGAAAACTTCCTAAGCCAAATCTCTCACAAGCTTCAGTTCAAAGTGGAGTTGCAGTTTTAAGTTGGAATAGCGTTCCTAGAGCAGTTTCATATATTGTAAACAAAAAGACTAGGCAAAATTTTTTCCAATACAAAACAACAAAATTTGAGAATATTTCAGGTACAACTTTTCAAGACAATGAAATTTCAAATGGTGTAGAATATAAATTCTCTGTTCAAGCAGTTGATGAGTTTGGAATAATTTCAGAAACTTCGAATGAAGTAAGTTTAACAAAAAAATAAAACTAACCAAGAGAAATTATGCCACATATATTATTTGAAAAAAAAGAATTAATAAAGACACCATCCTCTGTAGATTGTGTTAATTTTGAGTTTATTGCACAATCTTACGATTTCTCAGACAACAATAGAAAAATCGAACACAGAGTAGCTACAAAATATGAAAATAAAGAGTTTTTACTTGCAATAAAACCAAAAGATAGAAATTTTATGATTAAATCTGACAAAGTTACGAGATTGTCTCCTGTTAGTTTAATAAAAGATAGCTTAAATGCCTATGTCAAAGAAAACTCTTCAAAAATTATATTTTCAAACACAAATAGTTTTAAACCTGAAAAAGAACAAAAACATAAATATTTAAGAGATATAAACTATTTTGTTGATGAGTTTAAAACACAAAATGAAATTCAAATTGAGATTGGCTTTGGAAGTGGTAGACATCTTTTACATCAAGCAAAAGTAAATCCAAATGTTCAGTTTATTGGTCTTGAGATACATTTTCCTTCAATTGAACAACTATTAAAACAGCTTGAACTTCAAAATATCACAAATGTATTAGTTGTAAATTATGATGCAAGACTTTTTATGGAGTTTATTGAATCAAATAAAGTTGGAAAAATATTTGTACATTTTCCTGTTCCTTGGGACAAAAAGCCTCATAGAAGAATTTATTCAAATGAGTTCGTAAATGAGGCTCTTAGAGTTTTAAAAATTGGTGGAACTTTAGAGTTAAGGACTGATAGTAGAAACTATTTTGATTTTTGCTTGGAACTTCTTACAAATTTACCAAAAGGGAAAATTAGTATTGATATAAACAAAGATTTAGAAGTTAGCAGTAAATATGAAGATAGATGGAAAAAACAGGGGAAAAACATCTATGATTTAGTTTTAACTTCATTAGATGAAGATAAAAATATAGATTTATCTTTTGATTTTTCTTTTGAAGGAACTATTGATTTTGATTCAATAATCACAAAAATTCCACAAAAAGCTATTATATTCAATAACTTTTTTGTGCATATTGAAGAGCTTTATACAATTTTAGAAAAAACTAATTCAGGTTTAATAAAAGTTACAATGGGAAATTTTGATAGACCAGTGACAAAATACATAATGATACAAGAAGGAAAAGCATCATATTATCAAGGAAATCCTCTTCCTACAAGCTCAAATATAGATGCGCATAAAAATTTAAAAGAGATTTTATTTAAATGATTGAAGCAACTAATATCTATTTAACTTATGATGATAATAAGTATATTATCAAAAAAGGTAATTTTTCTATAAAACCAAAAGAGTTTATCTTTATTGGTGGAAATTCAGGAAGTGGAAAGTCTACACTTTTGAAATCTTTTTATGGAGAAATTCCTATAAAACATGGTAATTTAAAAATTGCTGACCAAGAAGTTTTTGGAATAAGTGGAAAAAAACTAAGGCTCCTTAGAAAAAATATTGGAATTATTTTTCAAGATTATAAACTTGTAAATGAGTTTACAATTGAAGAAAATATTATGATTCCATTAAAAATAAATGGTTATTCTAACGAAGTTTCAAAAGAACAGGCAAATAAGCTTTTAGCTCACGTAAGACTAAGTCATAGAGCTGGATATTATCCAAATGAACTAAGTGGAGGCGAACAGCAAAGAGTTGCTGTAGCACGTGCTTTAGCACACAACCCAAAAATAATAATTGCAGATGAACCAACTGGAAATCTTGATGATTATTCAGCAGATTTAGTATGGAATTTACTAAAAGGTGCAAATGAACAATTAGGCATTACTGTGGTTGTTGTAACACATAGAGTTCCTAGAAATTTGGGTATAAAATTTAGACAATTATCAATTGATGATGGGATTATTTATGAAGTCTCTTAAAAATATTATTGCTTTTTTAGTTCCGTTGTTATCAATGTTAATTGCATTTGCAATTTATTTGCTAATAAATAATGTAGTTCATAACTATCAAAATAAAATATCAAAAGATTATTCAATTGTTGTGGTTTCTACTAATACTTTAACAAAAGAAAATATGCCAAAACTTGCTGGTATAAATGTAGATAGCATTCAAGCTTTAGCAAATGATAAAATTATTGAAAATATCAAAACAAATCTTTCTGAAAATTCTATTGAATTGTTAAAACAAAAATTACCGAATTTTTATCAAATACATCTAGAAATATTTCCAACAAGTAGTGAGCTAGAAGAGATAAAAAATATACTTTTAAAAAATCCAGAGATTAAAAAAGTAGAAGTTTTTTATAAAAACCACAATCAAATATATCTGCTATTACTTTTATTAAATAGTGTCTCTTTTATTCTGTTTTTTATAATTGCACTTTTTGCTGTGATAATTATTGCAAAACAGATTAAACTTTGGTTTCACGAACATCATATTAGAATATCAATTTTAAGACTTCATGGAGCATCTGTTATATATAGTGCAACTTCTATTTTAAATTATGCCATGCTAAGTGCATTTTTATCTTTTATTATAAGTTCAATCTTCTTGTTTTATGTATCACATAATATGAGCGTTTTATTTCCTCAAGAAATACAAGAAATTGTTGATATAGAGATTGATTTAGGCTTGGAGATTATTAAACTATTTTTACTATCGTTTTGTATCTCAATTTTTACCATTTTTGGTGTTTTATTAAAATACAAAATTAGCAATGATTAAGATATTTTTAGCTCTATTTTTAACTTTTTGCTTTGTTGAAGCTTCAAGTATTGATAAAAAAATTCAACAAAATAAAAAGCAATTGGATAATACAAAACAAGAAGAAGAGACAAAAAATGTAAAGATTAAAGAGCTTGCGGATAAAATAGAATCTCAAAATAACAATATTTCAAATATAGAAAAAGATATTAAAGAAGTAAATATTGACATTAAAGAACATCAAAAACTTCTTGAAGAGTCAAAAAATAAATTATCTGAGCTAAAATCAAAATCAAGTAAGCTAATCCAAGAAAGAACAAACAGTGAGAGCCAAATTGTTGATACTATTGTAGAAGAATTTTCTATTTCTATGGCTTTAAAACTTGCATCTGAAAACTCTATGCAAGAGTTAATTGATAATGAAATATATACACTTTTAGCACAACATTCTAAAGATAAAGTCTCAAAAATAAACAATAACTACAATACTATAACAAATGACTCTACATCAAATCAAAAAGATATAGAAAAAATATCGTTATACATAAATGATAGACAAAAAACAAAAGATAAATTGACAAATTTAAAACAAAAACATTCAAGTTCTCTAGCAGATTTGGAGAAGCAACATAAAGCTTATCAAGAAGAGCTAAATAAAGTTGTTAAAAGTCAAGAAAATATAAAAAACCTTCTTTCGCAACTAAACATTTTAAAGCAAGAAGAGATTAAAAAAGCTGAAGAGTTGGCAAAAGCAAATGCTGAAACTGAAAAAAAGAGAAAAATTGAATCTTTAATGAATAGCAAAAAAAATTACAACAATGAAGACAATCAAAATAATTCTACTTTAGATGAAAATGAATCAGAAATTCAAACTGCTGATACTAGAAATCAAAAATTTGCAAAAAATTTAAATCTTGATGTTAAAAAGATTGGTTCTTCAACAGATGGAGTTACAATCACAAAATATAAAGGTGAAAAAACAATAGCTCCATTAAAATCATTTAAAATTGTAAAAAACTTTGGTACGTATTATGACCCCGTTTACAAAATAAAACTATTTAATGAATCAATTGTTCTAAAAAGTACAGAACCTGAATCGAAAGTTGTTTCTGTTTTGAGTGGAAAAGTTGTATATGCAAAAAAAAATGCAGGAATGCTTGATAATGTTGTAATTATTCAACATGAAAATGGTATTCATACAATTTACTCTCATTTAGATGATATTGCACCTACTTTAGTGGTTGGGAAATGGGTTCAAAAAGGTTCTGTTGTGGGAAGAGTAAATGAAACTTTATCTTTTCAAGTTACAAAAGACTCAGCACATATAGATCCTAAAGATTTATTTAAAATATGATTCTAAAAAAAATAGTTATAAAAGATCAAAAAGAGCTTTATAGGCATAAAAATTATCTTTTATCTCTTGATTTACAATTTGATAGCTTAAAAAAAGAGTATTCAAACAGTAACCATTTAGACTATGATTTAGAACTTGAATTAGTTGATTTTTTAAAAAATCATGAATTTAAATATAGCTTTGAAAATGAAGAGATTAAAGACTTTAAAAAAATCATTTTAGCTTCTTATAAAACTATTTATTTAGATGGAAACTCTATTTTTATTGTAGAAAAAAAGAGCGATGAAAAACTATATTTTATTCATAGAAATAGTAAAAATATTATTATAACTGATTTAAAAAAAGAGTTTCTAAAATCTTATAGTATTCCGAATAAAGATGAAAAAAATGAAAAATTAAGTCTTAAAACTCTTGAAATCTTAGCCTCAAATGAAAATGATTTCAAAGAACTTTTTACAATATTTTCTATTTTAGAAAATCAAAATAGTGAAGATTTACTCCTTTTAGAAAAATTAAAAAAATTCAAATATTTTTGTATGACAAAAGTAAAAGATTTACAAAGAGATATGTTTTTGTGCAACTGTGTACCAGGCTTTTTTCCTGAAACTAATTTTTATATAAAAGGAGATAGAGTATTTTCAGATTATACAAATTTCTTTTTACCTTTTGATTTAGAAATTAAAATTTGGAAATATTTGTATCACAATAGAGATTTTATTGGTATTTATAAAGAACCAACTTTATATGAGTTATTTATCGGAAGAAAAATTTATACTTTAGATGAATATTCACAAAAAGTTAAAAGATTAATAGTAAATGCTCAATATAGAGAAAATAAAAACATCCAAATAACTCTTTCAAATGGAATTACAACTCAAAAAATTTCAAAAGAATTTACAAAAGAGGAATTGCTAAAAAGGGTCATAGAAGCAAGAGATTAGTCTATAAAAGAGATTTAAAAGTTTTTTCTATATCTTTATAATTTGGACAAAATTCTTCAACTAAGATCCAGAAATCTTTTGAATGATTTTTATGTTTTATATGAGCTAATTCGTGAATAACAATATATTCCATAATATAAATTGGGTAACGCATTAGTAAAATATTGAAATTTAATTCATTTTTATAGTTACAAGAACCCCAAGTTCTTTTATTTTTTCTATATGAGATTTTATTAGGATACAGTTGCATTATATTTGAATATTTTTCAACTAAAAAAGGTAGCATTTTTTGAATTTCATTTTTATAAAAACTATCTAGACTTTTTATTTTAAACTCTTTGAGCTCTTTTTTTTCACCTAAAAAGAGAAAATATCCATCTTCTAAACTTTTATTTTCTACTCTTTTTAAATTTTGTAAAATCCACTCTTTTTTTCTAGCAATTAAATCTTTTGCATCATAAACTGTAAAATATTTATTAGCTTTTATTTGTAGTAAATCTTTACTTAAAATTCTTAAATAACAATGCTTTATGTGTTTTTTATTTTGTAGTTCAACATTTATTATACTTTCATTTAAACTGATTTGAAAATTCAAAAAAAACCTTTAAGTAAATTTTAGATAAAATCCGCACGATTATACCATAAGTGTAATGATAATTTAATTGAGGAAAACTAATATGAAAATTGCAGATAGAATGGAGAAATTGTCTCCTTCACTTACTTTATCTATAACAGCTTTAGCAAATGATTTAAAAGCTCAAGGTAAAGATATTCTAAGTTTTAGTGCAGGTGAACCTGATTTTGATACTCCACAAGTTGTTAAAGATGCAGCTATTAAAGCAATTAATGAAGGAAAAACTAAATACACAGCTGTTGAAGGTATTAAGCAAACTAAACAAGCAATTCTCAATAAATTAAAGAAAGACCACAATTTAGATTATAAGCTAGAAGGTGTTGTAATAAGTAATGGAGCGAAACACTCTTTATTTAATCTAGCTCAAGCACTAATTGATGAAGGGGATGAAGTAATAATTCCAAGTCCATATTGGGTTACTTATCCTGAACTAGTTATTTATAGCGGTGGAATACCTGTATTCATTGAAACGGATGAAAGTACAGAATTTAAAATAACTGCTGAACAATTAAAAGAAAATATTACATCAAAAACTAAAATTTTGATGTTAAATTCACCATCAAATCCTACAGGTTCTATTTATTCAAGAGAAGAGTTATTAGCTATTGGTGAAGTTTTAAAAGGTACAAATATTATAGTTTTATCTGATGAAATGTATGAAAAATTAATTTACAAAGGTAAAAAATTTACTGCAACTGCTGAAGTTTCTGAAGATATGTATAATAGAACAGTAACTATAAATGGGCTTAGTAAATCTGTTGCAATGACGGGTTGGAGATTTGGATATGTTGCATGTCCTGATATAAAATTAGCAAAAGCAATGTCAAAACTTCAAGGTCAAGTTACATCAAATGTAAATTCTATGACTCAATATGCAGCAATTGTGGCACTTGAAGGTGATGCAGATAAAGATATTGAAATGATGAGAGTTGAATTTGAAAAAAGAAAAAATTATGCTGTTAAAGCAATAAATGAAATTGGAACTCTTTCTACATACGATCCTGATGGTGCTTTTTATCTATTTATAAATATTAAAAAGTTTTCAAATGATTCTATGAAATTTTGTGCAGATTTACTAGAAAGTAAAGGTGTAGCTTTGGTTCCTGGTCTTGCATTTGGAATGGAAGGATATGTTAGATTATCTTTTGCTACAAGTATGGAAGCCATTATTGATGGAATAAATAGAATTAAAGAGTTTGTAGAGAGTAAATAATGTCTCCACAAAAAAAAGCAACTGTTGTTTCATCTAGCGTAGCAGCAGTTCTGACTATTCTTAAATTAGTAATAGGATTAGCTAGTGGTTCTGTAGCTGTTTTAGCTTCAGCTGTTGATTCTATTTTAGATATGTTTGTATCAATCTTTAATTATTTTGCTATATCTAAATCAGAAAAACCTGCGGATAAAACTTTTAATTATGGAAAAGGTAAAATTGAAGCTCTAGCCTCTGTAATAGAGGGAACAATCATTACTATGTCGGGGCTTTTTTTATTATACCAAGCTTTTTCAAAATATAAAACTGGAGAGACTTCAAGCTATTTAGAAATTTCAATTTATGTAATGATATCTTCTTTAATAATTACGGTTGGACTTGTTTTATATCTAAATTATATAGCAAAAAAAACTCACAGCATGGTTATAAAAGCTGATGCACTTCATTATAAAACAGATGTTTTTAGTACTATAGCTGTTTTATCTTCTCTTTTATTGGTGTCAATTACAGGATATGAACTTTTTGATGTAATAATTGGAAGTTTAATTGCTGTGTATATTATCTATTCTGCTTATGAGTTAATTCATGGTGGAATAATGGTTTTACTTGATAGAGCCTTAGATGAAGAAATGGTAATAAATATCATTTCAATAATAACTAGCCATAAAGATGTTCATAGCTTTCATCATCTTAAAACAAGAGAAGCTGCAAATAAAATCTTTGTAGAAGCTCATATAGTTTTTGCTGATACTTCTATTTCTTTAATAAAAGCTCATAAAATTAGTGATTTAATAGAAGATGAAATAGAAAAATTAGATGATAAAAAAGAGTGGCACATTACAATACATTTAGATCCTTATGATGATTCTAAAGCTTTAAAATAAAAGAACTTTATTTCTTTTATTTTGATATATTCTTATACTTACAAAATATAAAATCCCTACAATCTTTAATAAATAAACAATTTTTATTTAATCACAAAACAATATTTATAATAAATTAATTAATTATTCTTGCCAACTCTAATTTTATTAATTATAAAAAGATTACTTACTTGAAAATAAAAAAGCCCAAGATTAAAAATCTTGGGCTTTGAGTCTTTTTATCTAAATATTATCTAGATGTTAAAAGAGTAGTTAAATGATCTGCATTAACTTGGTGGAAATTTAAGTATTTATAAACACCATCTTTGTTAGATTCATTAATTTTTTTACCAACGATTTCTAAATACTCAGAAACAGATGGTAATCTACCTAAAAGTGCAGCAACAGCAGCGACTTCAGCAGAACCTAAATAAACTTTAGAGTTTTTACCAAGTCTATTATCAAAGTTTCTTGTAGATGTAGAGAATACAGTTGAACCTTCACTTACTTGTGCTTGGTTACCCATACATAATGAACATCCTGGAATCTCAATTCTAGCTCCAGCAGCAGCAAATGCAGCATAATACCCTTCTTCAGTTAATTGTGCTTCATCCATTTTTGTAGGAGGTGCAACCCATAGTTTTGCCTTAGCAACACCCTCACCTTTTAATACTTCTCCTAAAGCTCTAAATAATCCAATATTTGTCATACAAGAACCTACGAATACTTCATCAATATTTTTTGGTCTAGAATCATCTGCTAAGATTTCACTTAATGTAGCAACATCATCCGGATCATTTGGACAAGCTAAAATTGGCTCTTTAATTTCATCTAAATTAATTTCGATTGTAGCTAAATACTCAGCATCAGTATCTGGCTCTAATAATTGAGGATTTTTAATCCACTCTTTCATTTTGTCAGCTCTTCTTTGTAAAGTTTTAGCGTCTTCATAACCTTCTTCAATCATTTTTTCAATTAAAGCAATATTTGAAGATAAGTACTCAATAATCGGCTCTTTATTTAATTGAACAGAACATGCTGCTGCTGATCTCTCTGCAGATGCATCTGATAACTCGAATGCTTGCTCAACTTTTAAATCTGGTAAACCTTGAATTTCAATAATTGTTCCAGCAAAAATATTTTTTTTATTTTTCTTAGGAACTGTTAACAATCCTTGTTTAATTGCATAATATGGAATTGCATTTACTAAATCTCTTAATGTAATTCCTGGTTGCATTTTTCCTGTAAATTTAACTAATACAGATTCTGGCATAGTTAAAGGCATCATACCTGTAACACCTGCGAACGCAATAAGACCTGAACCTGCTGGGAATGAAATACCAATTGGGAATCTTGTATGTGAATCTCCACCTGTTCCTACAGTATCTGGTAAACATAATCTATTTAACCATGAGTGAATAACACCATCACCTGGCTTCAACGTAACTCCACCTCTAGAGTTAATAAAATCTGGTAAAGTATGTCTTAGTTTGATATCTGCTGGTTTTGGATAAGCAGCTGTGTGACAGAATGATTGCATAACCATATCAGCACCAAAAGATAGCGCAGCAAGTTCTTTAATCTCATCTCTTGTCATTGGACCAGTTGTATCTTGAGATCCTACAGTTGTAGCGATTGGCTCAACATACATTCCAGGTTTAACACCTTCAACACCACAAGCTTTTCCAACCATTTTTTGTGCTTGAGTATAACCTTTTCCATTATTAGCTGGTTGCTCAGGTGCAATAAATACAGTTGAAGCAGCTAATTTTAAAGCTTCTCTAGCTTTTGCCGTTAAACCTTTTCCAATAATTAATGGAATTCTTCCACCTGCTCTCATCTCATCTGTTAATGTATTTGGACTTAATTTAAAAGTAGATACAACTTTTCCATCTTTTAAAATTTCACCTGTATAAGGTTTTAAAGTAATAACATCACCAGTTTCAATAGCATCAACATTTGCTTCGATTGGTAAACATCCTGAATCTTCGGCAGTATTGAAGAAAATAGGAGCAACAATAGAACCAATTACAACCCCACCAGTTCTTTTATTTGGAACACCTGGAATGTCTCTTCCCATATGCCATTGAACAGAGTTTATTCCTGATTTTCTTGAAGATCCCGTTCCAACAACATCACCAACATAAGCTAACGGATGACCTTTTGCTTTTAACTCAGCCATTTTCTCTAATGGTTTTTCCATTCTTGATTGTAACATTGCAGTTGCATGTAATGGAATATCAGCTCTTGTAAATGCAACAGTTGCTGGCGATAAATCATCAGTATTTGTTTCACCTGGGATTTTATATACAGTTAAAGTAATCTCTTCTTCTAAAGCTGGTTTATTAGTAAACCACTCAGCATTTGCCCATGATTCAATAACCTCTTTAGCTTTTGCATTTCCTGCATCCATTAAAGCTTTTACATCATTAAATGAGTTATAAACAAGAATCGTATTTTTTAACTCTTTTGCAGCAGCATTCGCAACTTCAGCAACTTTTAATGCTTCAACTAATGGTGGTACATTATATCCCCCCATCATTGTTCCTAAAATTTCAATAGCTTCAACTTTTGAAATTACAGAACAAGAAACTTTACCTTGAACAACATCATTTAAAAAAGCAGCTTTTACATAAGCAGCATCATCAACACCTGGATTGATTTTGTTTTTAAATAAATTTAATGCATACCCAGCATCTTCCACTTTACTTGCTTTTAGTAACTCTACTAATTCAGCAGTTTGAGCAGCCGTAAGTGCAAGACCTGGTAATCCACCTTCAGAAGCTCTTTGCGTTTCATGCGCTTTATAATCTTGTAATAAACTCATTTTTTCTCCTATTAGATTTTAGAATTTGTGCAAATTATATCACAAAGAGTTTAATTATCTTGTACAGTTTCTGTAAAGATTTGTACAACTTTATTTTTTGTAAATAAAAGTTACATATTGCAACTAATAAGGATTTTTAATAAAAAATTAAAGAAAAAATTCTAAATTATTTAGCTTTATTGTACAATTTCTGTACAATATTCTAGATTTTAGTTCATCTTGACTCTTAGTTAAATTTAAGAGCTTACTTATAAAAAGTTGAATAACATAATAAAATTTATTAGAACAAAGGAAATTTATGATTAGTCTTAAACAAACAATTCTATCAGTATCTACTATATTTATTTTAGCTGGATGTACAAGTAAATCTCCATATACAAATAGATCTCAAATGATATTTGTTTCATCTTCGGAAGAAATGGCTCTAGGTGAAAAATCTTATAAAGAAGCTTTAAGTGAAGCAAAAGTTATTACTAACACAAAAGATGCAAAAAGGGTAAAAACTATTGGTCAAAAAATTGCCCAAGTTTCACAAAAAAATGATTTTAATTGGGAATTTAATTTAGTTGAAGATGAACAAGCAAATGCTTTTTGTCTTCCTGGGGGAAAAGTTGTTGTATACACAGGAATTTTGAAATTTGCAAAAAATGATGACCAACTAGCTACTGTAATTTCTCATGAAATATCTCACGCACTTGCAAGACATGGGGCTGAAAGAATGAGTCAAAGTATGGTTCAACAAGGTGTTGGAATGATTGGAAATATAGTTGTTGGAGCAACTGCACCACAATATCAAAATGCTTTTAATATGGCATATGGAGCTGGTTCAAACTTAGGGGTTATGCTTCCTTATGGAAGACTACAAGAAACTGAAGCTGATGAAATAGGAATTTTGCTAATGTATAAAGCTGGTTACAATTTGAATGAAGCTGTAAAATTCTGGGAAAATATGAGTGAAGGCAAAAGTGGAGGAAGTGATTTCTTTTCAACTCATCCAAGTTCAAATACAAGAGTTAGTAATATTCAAAAAGTTATACATAAAATAGAATCTCAAAAAAAATAAATAAGGCTCTAATTTAGAGCTTCATTTAGTTAAGCTATATTTGTATAAACGGCTTGAACATCATCGTCATCTTCAAGTTTTTCGATTAATTTTCCTATATCTTCTTGTTGTGCTTCTGTAAATTCTTGAGGATTATTTGGAATTCTTTTTAATTCAGCTTTTGTAAGCTCAATTCCTAATTCTTCAAATTTATTGTTCATATTTCCAAAATCTGTGTAGTTTGCATAAGCTAATATAACACCATCTTCTTCTTCAAGCTCTTCAAGCCCTGCGTCAATTAATTCCATTTCTAAATCTTCAAGCTCATAATTACTTGGCTTATTAAACTCAAAAATTGCTTTTCTATCAAAGAAAAATTCTAAAGAACCTGTTGGAACAACTTGTCCTTGTGTTTTATTAAAATACATTTTAATATTTGCAACTGTTCTTGTATTGTTATCTGTAGCAGTTTCAACAAAAATTAAAACTCCATGAGGACCTTTTCCTTCAAAATTCACTTCAGAAAAGTTTGCAGCATCTTTTCCTGTTGCTCTTTTTATAGCTGCATCTATATTTGCTTTTGGCATATTTTCAGCTTTTGCATTTAATATAGCAGTTCTTAAAGCTGAATTCATTTCAGGATCAGGAACACCAGTTTTCGCTG
>CAYLKG010000010.1:0-37683 GCA_964384195.1 uncultured Aliarcobacter sp.
GCTACAATAAAAAAACTAGTTACTTGGTTGGATTTGAATTTGCAAGTGGCTCTATAAATAAAAAATATGGAAAATAATACACAAAATATTTTAATTTCAAGAAGAAAAGAGTTTATAAACGATATTGACAAAAAACTATTTAATAAATTAGTTATATTTGATATAAGTGGGTTTGGTAACATAAACCACTATTATGGTTACCATTTTGGTGAAAAAATATTAGAATTAGTTTTATTAAGATTAGAGGATAAATTTTTAAATAGTAAAATATACTATTTAGGTGCAGATGTTTTTGCAGCTGCATCAAATAGTGAGGTATCAAAAGATAGATTTATACAAACTATAAAATCTATTATTTGGTATTTTGGTTATTCTCCAATCGAATTAGATGGTTACAAAGTATATATTCCACTAAGAGCTGGTGTTGCAATAAATTACTTAAATCTTATTTTTAGTGCTGAATTTGCTCTTAAACAAACAAGAGTTTTAAAGCATAATTTAGTAATTTACGATAGTGAACAACATCATATTTGCCATCCAAGCTCTTCAACTATAGAACAAGATTTATACTGGGAAACTCAAATAATTCAAGCTGTTAAAAAAGATAAATTTGAAATATTTGCTCAATCTATAAGTAATCAAGTAGATAAAAAATATGAAATATTAGTAAGAATGAAAGATTCAAAAGGAGAAATTATATCTCCATACTTTTTCCTAGAAAGAGCAAAAAAAATAAATCTTTATAGTGAGATCACAAAAAAAGTTATTCAAAAATCTTTTGAATTCTTTGAAAATAAAAATATTGAGTTTAGTATAAATTTCTCAATTAGTGATATTTTGGAAAAAGATGTTGTAGATTTCTTAATTCAAAAAATTTATGAGTTTGACATTGGGCATTATTTGACTATAGAAATAACAGAAAGTGAAGGTATAGATAATCTTGAAGAGGTAATTTCTTTTATTAAAATAGTAAAAAACTTGGGAGTAAAAATAGCCGTAGATGACTTTGGAACTGGTTACTCAAATTTCTCCTATTTAGTTAAATTACAAGCAGATTTTATAAAAATAGATGGTTCAATTATTCAAGATATAAATAAATCAAAAACAGCAAAAGCTGTAGTTGAAGCCATAGTATTTTTTGCTCAAAAAGTTGGTATAAGAACAATTGCTGAATTTGTTTCTACAAAAGAGATTTATAAAACTTGTAAAGAACTAGAAATTGATTATTTTCAAGGTTATTTATTTGACGAACCTAAAAATATAGAAAATTTAAAAAACTCTTTAAAATAATAAAATACCTTAAATATCTATTCATAAAATAATTTTTTTAATAAACTTAAAATAACAGTTTTGAGATGTGCTTAAGAGTTAATTAAATTAAAATAATAAAAATTACTTGTTAATATACACAAGTAATATGTAAAAAAGGAAGAGAAAAGATACTTAAACAAACTAGCACAAAAATAAAGTTATTGCTATTCCCAATTATATTTATGGTTATAGCAGTTGTTACAGGAACATTTTATGCCTATTATAGTGGAATATCAGAGATGTCAAATGAAAAAGCACATAAAACTGATGTTTTCACTGAACATGTTTTAAAGGGTAGAATTTCAGTTTACCAATACTTAAGATCTCCTAGTGAGCAAACTGCACAAAAAGTTAGAGATGATTTTTCTTTACTAAGTAAAGAAGTCCTTGAATTAAAAAATGAATTAGATTCAGATAAAGACAAAATCTTATGTGATGAAATAATTGCAAATTCTAAAAAATATATTGAACATTTTGATAGTTTTGCAAGTCAAAGAATGACTGATTTTAAAAATGGGCAGAAAGAAGAATCTCCTGAAATAAAAGAGATGATTTCAAAAATGGTTCAAGTAGGAGCTGTTTTAGAGAAAGAGCTTCATGATATTAATCTACACATGGTTGAACTAAAAAATAGTGCAAAATCATTTTTAAATAATCTTTTAATAACTATTGCTATTTTAGCAATTTTATTTTTCGTAGGTTTTTCATTCCTTATTTCAAATTTAATTATAAACTCACTTAAAAATTTCAAAGAAGGTTTATTGTCTTTCTTCTCCTACTTAAATTTGGAATCTTCAGAAATAAAATATTTAGATGATTCAGCAGGTGATGAATTTGGAGAAATGGCAAAAGCTGTAAATCAAAATATAGAAAAAACAAAAAAAGGTATAGAAGAGGATAGAAGACTAATTCAAGAAACAATAACTGTTTTAAGTGAATTTGAACAAGGTGATTTATGCCAAAGATTAAATATAAGCGTATCAAATCCTGCTTTAATGCAACTAAAAAATGTATTAAACAATATGGGTCAAAATCTTGAATCAAATGTGAATAATGTTTTAGATATTTTAGAACAATACTCAAATCATAACTATCTAAACAAAATTGATAAAAAAGGCTTAAAAGAGCATTTATTAAAACTTTCAAATGATGTTAACCATTTAGGAGATTCAATTACTGCAATTTTAGTAGAAAATAAATCAAATGGTTTAACTTTAGATGAGAGCTCAAATATTTTACTACAAAATGTAGATAAATTAAATCTAAGTTCAAATGAAGCAGCAGCAAGCTTAGAAGAAACGGCAGCTGCACTTGAACAAATTACAAGTAATATTAGAAATAATACTGAAAATATTGCAAAAATGGCTAAGTATTCAAATGATATTACTAAAGCTTCAAAACAAGGTGAAGAGTTAGCAAATAAAACAACTATTGCGATGGATGAGATAAATACACAAGTAAATTTAGTAAATGATGCTATTAGTGTAATTGATCAAATAGCTTTCCAAACAAATATTTTATCTTTAAATGCTGCTGTTGAAGCGGCAACTGCAGGAGAAGCTGGAAAAGGATTTGCTGTTGTTGCACAAGAAGTAAGAAATCTAGCAGCTAGAAGTGCAGAAGCTGCAAAAGAGATAAAAAATATAGTTGAAAATGCTACAAGAAAAGCAGATGAAGGAAAAATGATTGCTAGTCATATGATAGAGGGATACACTCAATTAAATTCAAATATTTCTCAAACCTTAACTTTAATAACTGATGTTGAAATGGCAAGTAAAGAGCAATTAATGGGAATAGAGCAGATAAATGATGCAGTAACGCAACTAGATCAACAAACTCAGCAAAATGCTGCAATTGCATCTCAAGCTCATGATATTGCAATCGAAACTGATAAAATTGCAAAATTAGTTGTAAGTAATGCAAATGAAAAAGAGTTTATAGGAAAAGATCAAGTTAAATCTAAGAAATCAGAGTTTTTATCAAAAAGCAATAAAAATGAAATATTCAAAAAAATAGACATTAAACCTATTAAAAAAGAGCAAAAAATAGTCTCAAATACATCTAGTAATGATAGTGAATGGGAGAGTTTTTAAAACTCTCCTTTTTTTATCTCTTGACAATAAAATTAAAAGAAGTTATAATTTCACCAATTTAGTAGGTGATAGATTTTCACCTACTTTTTTTGATGTTTTTATATATCATCAATTTTATAGAGATTATATGGAGAGTTTTAAAATGAGGCTTAATTTTGGCATACTAAAAAGACCAAATTCACCAATTCCAGGTTTTGGTTTAACTATGGGATATACAGTTTTTTACTTAAGTATTATTGTAATTATCCCTTTAATTGCACTTTTTACTGAGGCTTTTAGCTTAGGTTGGGATGCATTTATTGGTGCTACAACAGATGCTAGAGTAGTTGCAAGCTATAAACTAACATTTGTAACTTCATTAATAGCAGCTGTTGTAAATACTTTTTTTGGACTTATTGTTGCTTGGTGTTTAGTTAGATATGAGTTTTTTGGGAAAAGGATTTTTGATGCAATTGTTGATTTACCTTTTGCTCTTCCTACGGCTGTCTCAGGTATTGCTCTTACGACACTTTATTCATCACAAGGATGGTTTGGACAATATTTAGAACCACTTGGAATAAAAGTTGTATTTACTCCAATAGGAATTACAATTGCACTAATATTTATAGGGCTTCCTTTTGTAGTACGAACTATTCAACCAGCTCTTGAAGAGATTCAAATAGAGCAAGAAGAAGCAAGTGCAAGTTTAGGAGCAAGTAGATGGCAAACATTTTATAAAGTGATACTTCCAACAATCTTCCCAGCACTTTTAACTGGTTTTGCACTTTCATTTGCAAGAGCTTTAGGTGAATATGGTTCTGTTATTTTTATAGCTGGAAATATGCCATTTAAAACAGAAATAAGCACACTTTTAATTATTACAAAACTTGAGCAATATGATTTTGCAGGTGCAACAGCAATTGCAGTTGTGATGCTTTTAATATCTTTTGTAATGTTATTATTAATTAATATTTTACAAAGATGGAGTTCAAGAAGAAGAGGAATGGAGGCAATATGAAAACAAGAAATAATTCAAAATCATCTTTAGATGAATCAAAAGTTGTTAAATATTTACTAATAGGAACTGCTATAAGTTTTTTGATGATTATGTTGGTTGTTCCTTTGATTACAATCTTTGCTGAAGCATTTAGAAAAGGTATTGAAGCATATTTTGAATCATTTAACGATGAATATGTTCTTCAAGCAATAAAACTAACTTTAATAACAGCATCTATTGCTGTACCTTTAAACTTAGTTTTTGGAGTAGCTGCATCTTGGGCGATAGCAAAATACTCTTTTTTTGGAAAGAGTTTTTTAATAACTTTAATTGATTTACCATTTGCTGTAAGTCCTGTTATTTCAGGATTTGTGTATGTTTTACTTTTTGGTGCTCAAGGATGGTTTGGACATTGGTTAATTGAAAATGATGTTCAAATTATATTTGCAGTTCCAGGAATTGTTTTAGCAACCATATTTGTAACATTTCCATTTGTTGCAAGAGAGCTAATTCCTTTAATGCAAGAACAAGGAAATGATGAAGAACAAGCTGCACTTCTTTTAGGAGCTAGTGGATTTCAAACATTTTTCAAAGTTACACTACCAAATATAAAATGGGGACTTTTATATGGAGTAATTTTATGTAATGCTAGAGCGATGGGAGAATTTGGAGCTGTTTCGGTTGTTTCTGGACATATTCAAGGTGTTACAAACACAATGCCTTTGCAAGTAGAAATTTTGTACAACGAATATAACTTTGTAGCTGCCTTTGCAGTTTCAACACTTTTAGCTATATTGGCACTTTTAACTTTGGTTCTAAAATATATTTTGGAGTGGAAAGTTCAAAGAAGATTAAAAAAATTAGAAGATGAAGAGTAGGAAGAAATAATGAAAATAGAAGTAAAAAATTTAACAAAATATTTTGGAAACTTTACAGCTTTACAAGATATAAATTTAAACATAGTTGAAGGTGAACTTTTAGCTCTTTTAGGACCATCAGGAAGTGGAAAAACTACACTTTTAAGAATGATAGCAGGTCTTGAAACAGTTGAAAATACAGATAAAGGTGAGATTTTATTTAACAATATCGATGTTGCAAAAAAAGATATTGGAGATAGGGATATTGGGTTTGTATTTCAACACTATGCACTTTTTAAACATATGACTGTTTTTGAAAATATCGCTTTTGGTCTTAGAGTAAAACCAAAAAAAGAGAGATTAAGCAACAAGGAAATTGAAGAAAAAGTTACGAAACTTCTAAAACTAATTCAACTAGATGGTTTTGCATCAAGATTTCCGTGGCAACTCTCAGGTGGTCAGCGACAAAGAGTAGCACTAGCACGTGCACTTGCTGTTGAACCAAAAGTATTACTTTTGGATGAGCCATTTGGAGCACTTGATGCAAAGGTGCGAACTGATTTAAGAAGATGGTTAAAAGAGCTTCAAGAAGAGCTTGGAATTACAACTATTTTAGTAACTCATGACCAAGAAGAGGCACTAGAAGTTGCAAATAGAATTGTTGTGATAAACAAAGGAAAAATTGAGCAAATTGGAACTCCTGAAGAGGTTTTTCATAATCCTAAAAATGAGTTTGTAATCAACTTTTTAGGAAATGTAAATTTGTTTCATGCAAGAGATATTGAAAATGAGTCTAGTTTAAATGAACCTACTGATAATAAATACCTAATTAGACCTCATGAATTAGAGATAGTTTCTGTAAATGACAAAGATGCAATTATTCAAGCAAGAGTTAAATATATACAACTAGCTGGTTCTTTTGTAAAAGTAGAATTAAACTATTTAAATGATGAAAATAAGATAGTTTTAGTTGAAATGCCTCACTTTGAATTCAATGAAAAAAGTATCCAAAAAGGTGATATAGTAGGAATAAGAACTAGAAAGCTTAGAAGTTTTGAAGATGGTGCTGGAATTTAATTGATTTTTATCAATATAATTTTTTTAGTTTTTTTATAAAATTTCAAAAAAATTAGGAATATAGGAATATAAGATGTTAATAGATAAAAATAGTTTACCTCTAGTTGATGCTAAATTTATGAATGATACGCATTTTGAAGATGTTGATTTGATAAATGAAATCTATGAAATTATCGAAGATTATGAGCAAAATAAAACAGATGAAAACTTCAATAGATTAAAAGAAGTTTATAATGATTGGGTGAATCACACAATCCAACACTTTACAAAAGAAGAAGAAGAGATGGTAAGAAAAAACTTTTTTGCCTATCCTCATCACAAGGGTGAACATGATAAAAATCTAAATGATATCAAAATCGTTTGGAAAAATTTTGAGACTAGTAAAAATGTAGAGGTTTTGAAAAATTACATTGCATATGACCTTGTAAACTGGCTAGTAAATCATATAAAAAGTATGGACACCGTAACAGCAAGATTCTTTAATACTGGCATGTCTCCTTGTGGTATGTTATAGATTTAGCACTCTATCTTGACAAGTGCTAAAATATATGGTAATATTCCAATAACTTGATAACAATACTATCAAGTTTAATATTTTAATAGGAGATTACAATGTTTTTAACAAAATTTGACCCATTTAAACAACTAAAAGAGATAGAGAAAAATTTATACAGCCAAGTTGGAAACAACGAGGGTGTTACGGCATTTGTGCCAACTGTAAATACAAGAGAGAGTGAAAATGGATATCACGTTGATGTTGATTTACCAGGTGTAAAAAAAGAGGATATAAAAGTTGATTTAAACAAAGGTATCCTTACAATTAGTGGAGAGAGAAAAACAAAAGAAGAGATAAATCAAGAAGATTACTATAAAATTGAAACTTATTTTGGAAAATTCTCAAGAAGTTTCACACTTCCTGATAGTGCTGATATTGAAAATATTGAAGCAAAAAGTGATAATGGAGTATTAGAGATATTTATTCCAAAACTAAAAGATGATGTATCAAAAAAATCTATCGAAATAAAATAAGAGGCTAAGCTTAGGCTTTTGCCTCTTGTAAATTTAATATTGTTATTTCACTACTAGCACCAAGTCTCATTGGTGGTCCCCAAAATCCTGTTCCTTTATTTACATAAACTTGAGTATTTTCGTTGTGTTCATATAAACCTCTAACATAAGGTTGTTCGAGTTTTACTAAAAGATTAAATGGAAAAATTTGCCCACCATGTGTATGTCCACAGAGAATCAGATCGATATTTTTTGTATCTTCTAAATCTTTTAAATATTTTGGCTGATGTGCTAAAAGAACTGTTGGAGAATTTTGACAATTTTCTAAAGCTTTGTTAATATCTGGTTCATAAGCTTTATGTCTAAAACCAAATCTATCATAAACACCAGCTAAATTAAAACCACTGTTTTCATCCCCAATATAAACAGATTCATTTTCTAAAACTTTAATTCCTAAACTATTTACATAATTTATTATTGGAGTAACTCCATGAAAGTACTCATGATTCCCTACTATAAAATAGGTTCCATATGTTGAGTTTAAATATCTAAGCTCATCAAGAGCAGCTCTTGCAAATTCCAATTTAGTATCTACCAAATCACCTGTAATCACCACTAAATCTGCATTTAAAAGATTTATTTTTGCTACTAAATCTTTTATAAACTTTTGGTCAATTAATCCACCAATATGAATATCACTTATTTGAACTATTTTATATGGTTTTTTCAAATTTTTTATTTTTACATCTACAAGTTCTAACTCAATGTGTCTTGCATTATCAATAGCCTTTGCATTTGTTGCAAGTATCACAGATGTTGTCACAATATCAAGGGATTTTTTGAAGAACTCTCTTCTATTTTTTGTATATTTTGTTTTGTTAATACCAAAAGAGATGATTTCGTGAAAAATTGTAATAATAAATGTTAAAAAAATCACCCCTATTGGTAGGGAAAGGAGAAAATAGAGCCAGTTTGGCACAATCGGAAAGTATCTAGCCAAAGGGTACAGTAAAGCACCAAAAAATGTTAGATATAATACAAAGCTAAAATACTTTCTAGTTTTATAATTAAAATCCAGTTTATTTACAAACCTTTTTTTTATTATATAGGTCTGAAAGGAGAAGGCTATAAAATAAACCGAGAAAAAAATCATAAAACTCATAGGGAAATTATAAAAAGCTTTAGTTAATAGTTTCTAAATAAAATATTAACAATTTTCTTTTACAGCAAACTCTTTTTTATCTCATCAACCAAAGCTTTTATATCCTCTTTTGTTTGCATAAAATGCACACCAACTCTAAGCCAACCTGGTCGATTTTTCATAGATATTTTTTTCAGACCCAATAAATCATGCCCATAAGGTCCAGCACATGAACATCCTGCTCTAGTTTGAAAATTTCCATTGTTTGAGAGCTTTTCACAAAGAAAATATGGATTAAAACCTTTTATATTAAAAGATACAATTCCAATATTTTCTACTTCTTGATTACCATAAATTACTAAATTTGGAATAGTTTTTAACTCCTCCAAAAGATATTTCAAAAGCTCATTTTTTCTTTGTTTTATAAATTCAAACCCAATCTCATTTCTTAATTGATAAGCCAAAGATGCCCTGATTAATTGAATAATTGGAGGAGTTCCTGCATCTTCTCTTGCTTCAATACTATCTTCATATATTTGAGAATCTTTATTTACATATTTTACTGTTCCACCACCACTAAATGTGGGAGCTAGTGAAGTATCAATTAAAGATTTTTTTATAATCAATAATCCACAAGAAGAAGGTCCACCTAAAAGTTTATGTGAAGATACAAACATTGCATCATAATATTTACAAGGAATATTTATATATGGGCTACTAGCTGCTGCATCAAAACAAACAATTGCCTTATATTTTCTTAATAGTTTAGATATTTTTTTATAAGGAGTTATTATTCCACTTACATTTGAAGCTATGCAAAAAGAGGCAATTATCTCTTTGTCTTTGTTATTTTCCAAAATCTTTTTTAGATGTTTTAAATCAATCAATCCATCAGGTGTTAATTTTACTCTTTTAACATTTGCCAAAGATTCTCTAAAAGATAATTCATTTGAGTGATGTTCATATGGACCAACAATTATTAATGGTGCCTTTTTTTTATCTCTTTTAAACCCAAATCTCTTTTTTGTAGCTGGTGGTATATAAAGCCCTAAAAGCTCTTGAAAATGTTTAATAGCAGCAGTTGAACCACAACCACTTGGAAGAACTGTAAATTCATCATTTAGTTCAAAATTTTTTGCTAAATTTTCTCTAGCTCTTTCATAATAATAAGTTGTAGTTTTTGCATTTGATGACTCTTTTGAATGAGTATTTGCATAAGTTTCTAAAACTTCGTGAATTCTATTTTCTATTTGTCTAAAAGCAAGTCCAGAAGCTGTAAAATCGAAATATCTCTCTTTATTTTTACCTATTGTGTTATATCTTAGGAAATTTAAAACATCTATATTTTCATTTAAAAATGGTCTAAAAATATCTTTTTGCATAAAACTCTTTTCTCTAAATTATATATAATATTTATATGAAAGATAATTTTATCTTATTTGTATTTTAGAACAATTTAATTTTGTCTAAAATATTTTTCATTGCATTTAACAAATATTTATTAGTTTTCAAAAATTATTTAAAATATGATAAGATTTTTATATTTTATTTCGAAGGTACCTTATATGCAAAAACAAAAACCTTACTTAGATAATTTTCCAAATGAAAATGGTTTTTTTGGTAAATTTGGAGGAGCTTTTATACCTCCACAATTACAAGAACCATTTAAAGAGATAGAAGAAGCTTACATAAAACTATCAAAAGATTTTGAGTTTTTATCAGAATTAAAAAAGATTAGAAAATATTATCAAGGACGACCAACTCCTGTATATTTTGCAAGAAATTTATCAAATATAGTTGGAGCAAATATTTATTTAAAAAGAGAAGATTTAAATCATACAGGTGCTCACAAATTAAATCACTGTATGGCTGAAGCTCTTCTAGCAAAATATTTAGGTAAGAAAAAACTAATAGCAGAAACAGGAGCGGGGCAACATGGTGTTGCTTTAGCAACTGCAGCTGCATATTTTGGATTAGAGTGTGAAATTCATATGGGTGAAGTTGATATAAAAAAAGAGCATCCAAATGTTGTCAAAATGAAAATTTTAGGTGCAAAAGTTGTACCTGTAACAAAGGGTCTTAAAACATTAAAAGAAGCAGTTGATAGTGCATTTGAAAGTTATTTAAGTGATACTAAAAACTCTATTTTTGCAATTGGTTCTGTTGTTGGTCCACATCCATTTCCTAAAATGGTAAGAGATTTTCAAAGTGTAGTTGGATTTGAAGCAAAAGAGCAATTTTTAGAAATGACTGGAAAACTTCCTGATATGGTTACTGCTTGTGTTGGTGGAGGAAGTAATGCAATGGGAATATTTAGTGCATTTATTGAAGATAGCGTAAAATTATATGCCGTTGAACCAGCAGGAAAAGGGACAAATTTAGGAGAACATAGTGCAAGTTTAACTTATGGTGAAGAGGGTATTATGCATGGATTTAACTCTATAATGCTTAAAGATAATAAAGGTGAACCAGCACCTGTTCACTCAATTGCTAGTGGAATAGATTACCCATCTGTTGGTCCTGAACATGCTTATTTAAATAGTATTGGAAGAACAAATATAGGACTTTGTACAGATTTAGAAGCGGTTGAGGCATTTTATGCTCTTTCGAGAAATGAAGGAATTATTCCAGCTCTTGAATCTTCTCATGCTCTTGCTTTTGCTATGAAATATGCAAAAGAGAATAAAGGTGAATCAATTTTAGTAAGCCTTAGTGGAAGAGGCGATAAAGATATAGATTTTATTATAGAGAATTTTCCAATGAATTAAAAGTTTTAGCTTATGCTAAAACTTTTTTGAATGCCTCAACAATAGCTATTTTTTCTAAATTTTTTATTCTTGTTTCCAAAGTTTCGGCTGTTTCATCTGAACTTAACTCTAACTCTTTAATTAAAATTGTCTCACCTTCATCATAATTTTCATCAATATAATGAATAGTAACTCCAGATTTTTTTTCACCATTTTTAACAACCGCTTGATGAACAAAACTTCCATACATACCAGCCCCACCATAAATAGATGGTAAAATAGCAGGATGTGTATTTATTATCTTTTTAGGAAAATTTTCTAGCAAATTTTTCTCTATTTTTTTCATAAACCCTGATAAAAATATATAATCACATTTATACTCTTTTAAAATATTAGTAATTTTTAAATCAAGATTTTCGTCTGGAAAAAGTTTTGAATTTACTACAAAACTATCAACACCAAATTTCTCAGCTTTTTGTAAAACTCCTGCGTTACTATTGTTTGTAATTATCACACAAACTTCAGCATTCAAAACACCTTCTAAAATTGCATTTTGAATAGTTTCAAAACCACTTCCATTATATGAAGCTAAAATTGCTATTTTTTTTCTATTTTCCATAAATTTTCCTTTTTATAATCTTTGAGCATGAGTTAATGCAATAGCTATTGCATCTGTTATATCAAGAGGTTTTATCTCTTTTTTTATACCTAAAAGTCTTTTAACCATAAATGAAACTTGCTCCTTTGTAGCTTTTCCATTTCCTGTTACAGCTTGTTTTACTTGAAGTGGTGTATATTCTGCAAAATTTCCATAATTTTGCAAGATTTTTAAACTTATTGCACCTCTAAATTGAGCCAATTTTATAACAGTTTTTGGATTAAAAGCATAAAACATACTTTCAATTGAAACATGATCTATTTTATGAGTATTAAATATTAAATCAATACCTTCAGTCATCTCAACAATTTGCTCTTGCAAAATTGTAGTTTTAATTTTTATAAGCCCAGCTTCAATAAGTTTTAAATCTCTTCCTTGTTTTTCAACTATTGCATAACCACAGTTTCTTGTACCTGGGTCAATTCCTAATATTTTCAATATTTCACTCTTTTACAATTTATTTTATTCACATATACATAAACTCGATTATATCGAATGTTTTATATATACATTTAATTATAAGATAAAAATTATTCACAAGTTATTCACTATGTGAACAAATAATCATTTCTTAATATTTTATACTCTTTTTGCTTTCTTGAAGATATTTTATTTAATATTGGATATAATCTCTGGCATTACAAGAAAAGAGTTTAGGATTAAATGACAAGCAAAGATTTTTTAACAATTATTCAAAAAGAGTCAAATAAAAGTGATTATGAAAGATACTTAAAACAATTAGTTTATAAAAAAGTATCTTCTGATGACAATATTGCTATTTTTGAAGTAAATAACAAATATATAGCTTCATGGATAAAAAGTAAATTTACTGATTTAATCCAACACTGTTTCGAAATTTACGATGGTTCAAAACCAAAAATTGAAATAAGATTAACTGGTGAGAAAAAAACTAAAAAAGAGATTTTAAAAGAGCAGGTAGAAAATCAAACTTCAGAAAGCACTATTTTAAATCCATCTTATACTTTTGATTCATTTGTTGTTGGTCCTTCAAACCAAATGGCTTATAATGCATCTTTAGCTGTAGCTTCAAAGCCAGGTATCCAATACAATCCTTTGTTTATTTATGGTGGAACTGGTCTTGGAAAAACTCACCTTTTACAAGCAATTGGAAATCATGCTTTAGAAAATGGAAAAACTGTAATATATGTAACTATTGAACAGTTTATGAATGATTTTACGTTCTCAATAAAAAACAAAAATATGGAACATTTTAGAGCAAAATATAGAAATTGCGATGTTTTATTAATAGATGATGTTCAATTTTTAAGTGGAAAAGAGCAAACTCAAGAAGAATTTTTTCATACATTCAATGAACTTCATAATTCAAAAAAACAAATTGTTATGACAAGTGATAGATTGCCATCTCAAATAGCTGGACTTGTTGATAGATTAAGATCAAGATTTGAATGGGGATTAACAGCAGATGTTCAAATTCCAGGACTTGAAACAAAAATAGCTATTATTGAAAAAAAATCAGATCTAAATGGAATAAAATTAAGTAAAGAGATTATAAATTTTATTGCAACATCTTTAGATAACTCTATTAGAGAAATAGAAGGTGTTATAATACGAATTAATGCTAGTGCATCTTTATTAAATCAAGAAATAAACCTAGCAATGGTTCAAGGACTTTTAAAAGAGCAAATTAAAGAAAACAAAGAGAATATAAAACTCCCAGATATTATAAATGTTGTTTCAAATGAACTAAATATAAAACCAAGCGATATAAAATCTAAAAAAAGAACAGCAGCAGTTGCAAATGCAAGAAGGATTGTAATTTATCTTGTAAGAGAATTAACTCATAATTCAATGCCTGATATTGCAAAAGTTCTAGGTATGAAAGATCATAGCTCAATTTCTCATAATATTAAAAAAGCAAATGAGTTAATTGAACAAGATGAGAATTTTAAACTTGTAATTCAAAATTTGAAGAACAAAATTATAAATAAGGAGTAAAGGTTTTAAACTGTTGTGTGAAAAGATGTGAATATAAACTTGATTTTGATCACCTCTTAAACATTTGATTATATGGTATTTTTAACTGTATTTTCATCTTTTCACATACACCTACTACTTTTACTAAAATAAAACAAAAACATAGGAGAAAAAATGAAGTTTGTAATTACAAAAAATATACTTGAAAATGTAATAGCTTCAATGCAACCTTTTTTAGAAAAAAAAGATTCAAGTGCAATAACATCACATATATATTTAGAAACTCAAAATAACAAATTAATCGTAAAAGCAACTGATTATGAAATTGGATTAGAAACTATAGTAGAAAATATATCTGAAATAGAAGATGGAAAAACAACAGTAAATGGTAATAATCTACTTGGAATTATTAAAAGATTAAAAAATGAAAATATAACTTTGGAAGCAAATTCAAATAATCTTGTAATAAAACAAAATAAATCCGTATTTAAATTACCTACTTATGATGCAAATGAATATCCAAATATAAATAAATATGAAAATGTAAAAGAGTTATCTATTTCAACTATAAATTTTATAAATTCAATTAAAAAAATAACTCCTTCAATTGATAATAATAATCCTAAATTTGAGTTAAATGGTGCTTTATTAGATATTAAAAGTCAAAAAATAAACTTTGTTTCTACAGATACAAGAAGATTAGCATTATCATATTTAGAAAATATTTCAAATGATGAAATGCAACTAATTATTCCAAAAAAAGCAATTATAGAAATTCAAAAACTTTTTTTAGATAATGCAAAAATTTATTGTGATCAGACAAATTTAATTGTTTCAAACGAAAATACTAAATTTTTTACAAAACTTATAAATGGAAAATATCCTGACTATGAAAGAATTATTCCTTCAACACTAAAATATAGTTTTCCATTACCAAAAAATATTTTAGTTGAATCTATTAAACTTGTAACTTCACTATTTTCAAACATTAAAATTACATTTAATCCAAAATATATAATTTTTGAATCACTTGATGAAGATAGTGTTGCAACAACACAAATTGATATAGAAATAAATATACCAAATGAGTTTTATTTAGCAGTAAATGCAAAATATTTACTTGATTTTTTAAGTACATCAAATAATGAGAAAATAAAAATAGGATTTAATGAATCAAATTTACCATTTTATTTAGAAGATGATAAATTTTATACAGTTGTAATGCCAATTGTTTTAGAAAAATAATAATTAAGGATTTATAAAAATGTCACAACAAGAGTACGGTGCTAGTAATATTAAAGTTTTAAAAGGTCTTGAAGCAGTAAGAAAAAGACCAGGGATGTATATTGGTGATACAAATATAAATGGACTTCATCACTTAATTTATGAAGTTGTTGATAATTCTATAGATGAAGCAATGGCAGGATTTTGTAGAAATATTAAAGTAACTTTGACAAAAGATGGATGGGCAAAAATTGAAGATGATGGAAGAGGTATCCCAACAGCAATTCACCCAACAGAAGGTATAAGTGCTGCTACTGTTGCTCTTACAGTTTTACACGCAGGTGGGAAATTTGATAAAGATACATATAAGGTTTCTGGAGGACTTCATGGGGTTGGGGTTTCAGTTGTAAATGCTTTATCAAAACATTTAAAAATGACAGTTTACAGAGAAGGAAAAATTCATTATCAAGAATTTAAAGAAGGAATTCCTCAAGGAACTTTAGAAGTTATTGGTGATAGTCCAAGAAAAACTGGAACAACAATAGAGTTTTTAGTGGATGATTCAATTTTTGAAGTTACAAAATATGAGTTTAATATTCTTAAAAAAAGATTTAAAGAAGTTGCTTACTTAAATCCAATTATCTCTATAACTTTAGAAGATGAAGCTGCAAAAATTAAAGAAGTTTACCACTTTGAAGGTGGTATTAAACAATTTGTTGCTGATTTAAATAAAGATACTGCACTTTGTGAAGTTATGCATTTTAGTGACAAAGTTGATGGTGTTGAAGTTGATATTGCAATGATGTATAACGATACATATATTGAAAAAACTCTATCTTTTGTAAATAACATTAGAACAATTGATGGAGGAACTCATGAAGCTGGATTTAAAGCAGGACTTACAAGAAGTATCTCTAAATATTTAAGTGAAAATGCAGCAGCAAGAGAAAAAGATGCAAAAATTACAGGTGATGACGTAAGAGAAGGACTTATTGCTGTAGTTTCTGTAAAAGTTCCTGAGCCTCAATTTGAAGGACAAACTAAAGGAAAATTAGGAAGCTCTTATGTAAGACCAATTGCTCAAAAACTTACGAGTGATAATTTAGATAAATATTTCGAAGAAAATCCAACACACGCGCGTGCAGTTATGGAAAAATCTTTAATGGCAGCAAGAGGAAGAGAAGCTGCTAAAAAAGCAAGAGAATTAACTAGAAAAAAAGATTCTATGAGTGTTGGAACACTTCCTGGAAAATTAGCTGATTGTCAAAGTAAAGATCCAACAATTAAAGAGTTATATTTAGTTGAGGGAGATAGTGCTGGTGGTTCTGCAAAACAAGGAAGAGATAGAGTTTATCAAGCAATTTTACCTTTAAAAGGAAAAATTCTAAATGTTGAGAAATCAAGACTTGATAAAATTTTAAAATCTGATGAGATTAGAAATATTATTACAGCTTTAGGTTGTGGAATTGGTGAAGATTTTGATGATGAAAAAATCAGATACCATAAAATTATTATTATGACAGATGCCGATGTTGATGGTAGCCATATACAAACACTTCTTTTAACATTCTTCTTTAGATTTTTAAGACCAGTGGTTGAAAAAGGTTATTTATATATAGCTCAACCACCACTTTATAGATATAAAAAAGGTAAAAATGAGATTTACTTAAAAGATAATGGAGCATTATCTTCATATCTAATAGAAAATGGACTTGAATCTTTTGAGTTTGAAGGTTTAGGTTACAATGATTTACTTGATTTATTCAAACAAGTTGCAAGATATAGAGCTATGTTAGAGCAATTAGGAAAAAGATATTCATTACTTGAAGTATTAAAATATTTAATTGAAAATAGTGATTTAGTAAACTTAGATTTTAATTCTTTATATGAAAAAGTAAAAGATTTTTTAGAAGCAAAAGGCTACAACATACTTTCTAAAACTATTTTAGAAGATAAAATTCAACTTTTTGTTCAAACAAATGCAGGATTAGAAGAGTTAATAATTGATGATGAACTTTTTGCATCTCCATATTTTAGTGAATCTACTTTTATTTACAACAAATTAAAAGAGAGAGATTTATCACTTTTTGAAGGTAAAGATTTAATACAACTTTTAGAAGAGATTGAGAGTTTAGCTAAAAAAGGTGCATATATTCAAAGATATAAAGGTCTTGGAGAGATGAATCCTGAACAACTTTGGGAAACAACAATGACTCCTGAAAATAGAAGACTTTTAAGAGTTAAAATAGAAGATGCTGAAGCAGCTAGTGATACATTCACACTATTTATGGGTGATGAAGTAGAACCAAGAAGAAATTACATAGAAGCACATGCAAAAGATGTTGAACATCTTGATGTATAAAAGGAAAAAATAATGGAAATTAAATATGGTGAACAGGAAATTTTAGATTTTGATATTAATAATCCTGAAAATTTTTGGCCAAATAAGCATGAAAAAAATTATACAATAGATATTGAATTACCAGAATTTATGGCTAAATGTCCAAGAAGTGGTTATCCAGATTTTGCAACTATTAAAATTCAATATATTCCAAATAAAAGAGTAATTGAGCTAAAAGCTTTAAAAATATACATAAACTCTTTTATGAATAGATATATTTCTCATGAAAATTCTGCAAATGAGATATTTGATACACTATTTGAAAAATTAGAACCAAAATGGCTTAAAGTTGTTGCAGATTTTAAACCTAGAGGAAATGTTCATACAATTATCGAAATAGATAGTTCAAAAATATAAGCGAGAATATACTTGGAAAGATTGGTTAGTACAGCTGAAGCAGCCGAAATTTTAGGCCTTTCTTTACAAGGTATTCATTACCGTATAAAAAAAAATCAATTAAAATCTCTAAAACAAGATGGTAAAGTTTTTGTCTATATAGATGAAAACATAAAACAAGTTAATTCCAATCAAAATATCCAAAATACAACTATACAAAGTAGCTTTGATAAACTTATTGAATCAAAAGATGAACAAATAACTCTTTTAAAAAAATCTATAAAGTGGATGAGAAGACAATATATTTCAGAGATTGAGAGACTAGAAAAAAATCAAAAAAGAATTATTGAAGTTTTTAATAGCGAAATAAAACTTCTTCAAAGTGCTTTTAATGAAATGAGAGCAATATATAAGCCACAAATAGAAGAGAAAAAAGAGCCTAATAAAAATAGTGAATTTATTACAATTAAAGAATTTTTTGCAATTTTAAAAAGAGCTAATAAAAGTGAAATTGAGATAAAAGGTATTATTTTTAATGCTATAAAAAAGGGTGATAAAAGATTTATTTATAATAAAGTAGATAAAAGGCTTTTGATTTTAAATGATAATTTTGAAGATTTAATCTAGATTAGAAGTACTTCTTTAGTACTCCTCTTCAGATACCCAATCACAACCCTAAAAAAGGTGCCTTGCTATGTTCCCATCCTGGGGCTTTGTCTTTAGTAGAACTTGAAAGGGTCTAAAAAGGAGCATTCAAAACACTTATTCATGTTCTCAATGCTACTTTAAAGATTGGAATTATACTAGGATTAAATTAATCTATTATAAAAAAGAGAAATATGACATATTTAATACTATTTTTTTCAGCATTTTTATCTGCTACATTGCTTCCTTTAGGAAGTGAAGCATTATTAATTTATAATTTAAAAGAAGGATATAATCTTTATATTCTCCTTTTTGTAGCAACTTTAGGAAATAGTTTGGGTTCGGTTGTAAACTACTATTTTGGATTTAAAGGTGAAGAGTATTTATTAAAAAAGGGGCTTATAAAAGAGAAATATCTACAAATATCAAAGAAATACTTTGATAAATTTGGAGCTATTTCTATACTTTTTGCTTGGTTACCAATAATAGGAGATCCTATTACTTTTGTAGCTGGAGCTTTAAAATATGATTTTAAAAAATTTTTAGTTTTAGTAATTATTTCTAAATTTTCAAGATATTTATTTATAGCTTTAATAATTTAAAGATGCCTACTATTGAATTTCCCATGAAATAAATGCCCATATTGTGCTTTCATTTTTAATTTCATTTTTATATTTTGTATTGAAATACTCTTTTAATATTTTCTCTTCTTTTTTTGATATTTTTCCTAAACTCCATTTTAAACTATTTAGAAATTCATCTTCATTTTGACAATCAAATTTTTTACCTTCAGTTTTTATAAAATCAACCTTTGCATAAATTTCCATACTATGAAGAGTGTTTAACAAATAAATATAGTCAGGTCTAGGCACAACATCTCTTTTTAATAGTTTTAAAATCTCTTTATCTATAAAACTTCCACCAACTTTTGTTGTTAAATATACTCTTTTATTTGCTTTTGTATTTAGTTTTTTTAGAGCTTTTTTAATATTTTCTACTTGCATAGAACGACTAGCTACAACAATATCGGCTTTTGGAACATCATTCCAATCATCATACCAAGATTTATGAATAGTTTTTAGATTTTTAATATTTAAATTATTAGCATTTTCTTTAGCTAATTCAAGCATTAAAGAAGAATAATCAAGTGCATAAACTTCTTTTAGCTTATTTGCAAGTGCTAAACAAATAGTTCCAGGACCACTTCCAATATCAAGCAAAGTTTCACAATTATTTGTATTTACTTTTTCTATAAACTCTTTAGTATAAGAGCTATTTAATATATTTTGATTAAATTGTTTTGCTTTTTTATCCCAGTCATCACTACTTTTACTTTTAAAAGTAGAATTTTTCATCTGCTTTTTATATAGCTTTGCAAAGTTTAAATTATCTAGGTTTGTTTTTACTAGTGGCATTTTTTACTCTTTTTTTTAAATTTTGTTTACAATAGGATTAAATGCCTTACTTGATAAAAGTATTTTGTCTCCTATTTTTAAATCTTTTATTTCATCTTCTACAGCTGTTGCTTTAACTATTTCATTATTTGATAAAATCTCTAAAATATATAAAATATCACTTTTTTTAATACTTAAAATTTCTCCAACAATTTTAAACTTACCACTTATATTTTGGTTTGAAAATAGTTCATTTGGTGTTCCATCTTTTTGTATTTCACCTAAATTAATTTTTAAAACTCTATTTGATAGCTTAAAAATTTCACTTATATCGTGGCTTACTAAAATAGAAGTTATATTAAATTTTTGATGAATTAGCTTTAATTCATCTTGAAGTTTTAATCTCATTGTTGTATCTAAAGCAGAAAGAGGTTCATCAAGAAGTAAGATTTTGGGATTTGTCATAAGAGTTCTAGCAAGTGCAACTCTTTGTTTTTGTCCACCACTTAACAGTTCTGGTTTCATATTTGAAAGATTTTTTATCTCCATAATTTCTAAAATTTGATCAATTTTTTTTATTTCGTTTTTATTTCTTAAAGCAAATTCTAGATTTTTTCTAACACTCATATTTGGAAAAAGTGCATAATCTTGAAATACAAACCCAACATTTCTTTTTTGAGGTGGAAGATTTATTTTTTTAGAACTATCAAACCAAATCTCTTTATCTACAACTATTTTTCCACTTTGTGGAGTTTCTAATCCTGCTAAAATTCTTAAAAGAGTTGTTTTTCCACTTCCACTTTTTCCAAAAAGTGTTAAAAAATCACCTTTATTTATCTCTTTGTTTACTTTTAAATTTATTATTCCATCGGCTGTATAAAGAGCTTTAGTAAAATTTAACTCTATCATTTTATCAACTCACTTTTTAGCATTTTTTTATTTATCATATAAACGAAAAGTAAAATAACAAATGAGATAATAAATAAGGTAAAAGCATATTGATTTGCCAAATCGTAATTTAAAGCTTCAACTTCATCATATATAGCGATACTAGCAAGCTTTGTTTCACCTGCAATATTTCCACCAATCATCAAAACAACTCCAAATTCACCAACTGTATGTGCAAAACTTATAACTATTCCTGTGAGTAAAGATGGTTTTATATTTGGTAATAAGACATAAAATAAAGTTTCTAATCTACTTTTTCCTAAAATAAAAGATGCCTCTTTTAAAGATTTACTTAAACTTGAAAAACCACTTTGAATTGGATGAACCATAAAAGGTAAACTAAAAATAACAGAAGCAATAATTAATCCTTCAAAACTAAAAACAAGCCTTAAATCAAAGGTTTCTTCAAGCCAAGAACCAAAACTATTTTTTGGACTAAATGCTAAAAGTAAATAAAAACCCAAAACAGAAGGTGGTAAAACCAAAGGCATTGAAACTAATGTTTCAATAACTGGTTTTATTTTTGATTTTGTTTGTGATAAGAAATAGCCCAAAGGAATACCTAATAGTAAAAGAATTAAAGTTGTAACTGCTGCTAATTCAAAGGTTAGTTTCATAGTTTGAAAAAAGGAATTTTCCATTTTAAACCTTTTGTATAGTTATTTCATTTGATTTTACAAACCACATAAACTCTTCATTTTCTTTACAATTTAAATCTAGTAAAGCATTTTTTGTGATTATTGAAACTATTTTATTTCCATAAAAATCAAAAGAGATTGAAGATAAAATTTCACCATTTTTTATATCATTAATTTTACAAATAAATGCATTTCTTGCACTTACTTTTGAAAAAACTGTAGCTATCATAACTTCTGTTTCTTTAAATAAAATATTTATTTTTTCTCCTAATTTATAAATTTCATTTGATGATATGATTAAAGAGGTAAAAATCTTACCTTTGACATCTATAGAAATTTCTAATATATCATCGTAGCTTTTAATATCTTTTATAAATCCTGTTAGTTTATTCATTTCATAAATCCATATTTTTTCATAATTTCATTAGCATTTGATGTTTCCATAAAATCATAAAACTTTTGACTTAACTCTTTTTTTGAACCAATTTTTGTAATACCATAACCTTGTTCCAAAGGTTCATGTAATTTATCATCTATCAAGTAATAAGAATTAAATTTGTCATTTGCAATATTAGGAGCAAGAACTAAAGACAGAGCAATAACTCCAACGTCAGCAGCACCACTTTCAATAAAAGCAGCTGTTTGAGATATGTTTTCTCCTAAAACAAATTTCGATTTTAAAGTATTATAAATATTTAAAGATTCCATAGCTTGTTTTGCTTTTTCACCATAAGGAGCATGTGTTGGATTTGCAATTGCAATTTTTTTAATCCAAGGTTCTTTTAAATTTTCAAAACCTTTTGATGAATCAAAACTTTTATGATTACTCCAAATTACAACTCTTCCTAAAGCATACATTTTTGGTTTAGAAGTTACATCCCCTTGTTTATAAAGTTTTTCAACAAAACCCATATTTGCACTAAAAAATATATCAAAAGGAGCACCATTTTCTATTTGATGCATACCTTTTCCAGAACTTCCATAAATCATCTCGATTTCATTATTTTTATACTCTTTTAAAAACTCTTTTTTTATATCATCTAAAGCAAATTTTAAATCACTAGCTGCAAAAATGGTTATCTTATCTGCAAATATACTAGAATAAAAAATAACAAGTGCTAAAACTATTTTTTTCATATTCTCTCCTATTTTCCAATCATAATATCAGATGCTTTTATTATTGCATCAACACTTGTTCCAACTTTTAAACCCATGTTTTCTATAGAATTTATAGTCACAATAGCAACAATTTTGTCTTCATTTCCAATATTTACAACAACTTCAGCATTAACTGAACCAATAATTATTTCTTCAATATTTCCATTTAGGCTATTTCTAGCACTTAATTTCAAATTAGTTTGAGTTGATAACAAAACGTTGCTAGATTTAATAACAGCAACAACTTCATCATTTATAGCTAATCCCAAGTTCTCAACTGAACTATTTGTTATAATAGAAACAATAGATTTTCCACTTTTTAGTTTGATTTGAATTTCAGCATTGACTGCACCCAATGAAATCTTTTCAATCGTCCCAATTATTTGATTTCTTGCGCTTATTTGCATTGATAGTCTCCTAATTGTTTTTAATGTACCACTGTTTAAATCAGTAATTCGGTTTAGATTTTCTAAAAACTTTCTTTGCTCCTCTTTTAATAAACTATAAGTTGTCAAAAGATTTTCACCATAGTTTGTCAGAGTCGTACCTCCTCCACCAGCTCCACCAGTCTCTCTTGTAACTATTGGTGAAATTGATAGATTATTCATAGCTTCAACAGCTTCCCAAGCGGATTTATAGCTCATAGGAACAAGAGTTGCTGCTTTATTTATTGAGCCTGTTTGTTTAATAGCTTTTAAAAGTTCAATTCTTTTTTCAAGTAAAAAAGGTTGATTTAAAAGCTCTAAAGTCAAATTAGATGATATTGTCACATTTAGTCCTTATGTTATATTTTAAAATATATAACGAATGGAAATATTAGCTTTATATACCTTAACACATAATGATAAATTTTCTAAAAATTTTCCTAATTTATTGTATTATTACGAAAATTTAACAAAGAATAGAGAATTTAGATGAATTTAAATGACCTTTTAGCATATTTTATACCAACTGTAGTATTTAGCTTTTTAATAGGTTTAGAAGTTAGAGTGTACATGGCAAAATTTCATTCAAATGATGACAAAATGTTTTTTGGAACAATAAGAACTCATACTTTTTTTGGAATTATTGGTTTTATTTTTTATAAAATAGAGCCAAATAATTTTTCCGTATTTATAGTTGGATTTTTGGCTATTAGTTATCTTTATTCTCTTTTATTTAAAAACCTACTTGATGATGAAAGAAATAGCATAGTTTTATATTTAGTTTCGATGATTGTCTATAGTTTTGGCCCTCTAATAAGCCTTTATCCTCTTTGGTTAGCATCTTTGATTTTTGTAATAGTTATATTTTTATTAAATGCTAAAAATAAATTTTTAAGTTTCAATCTAAAAATAAATATCTATGAGTTAGAAACTTTGGGAAAAATGGTTTTGCTTTCAGCAGTTGTTTTACCTTTACTTCCAAAAGATAGTAATATTCCTTATTTGGGAATATCTTTGTATAAAATATGGCTTACTGTTGTAGTTATCTCAACAATTTCTTACGTAAGTTACTTAATTCAAAAATATATATTCCCATCAAAAGGGATGCTTTTGACAGGAATTTTAGGTGGTCTTTACTCTTCAACGGCAACGACGGTAGTTTTATCAAAAAAATCTGAATCTACGCAAGATAGTAATATTTTCACAGCTTCTATAGTGGGCGCAACTTTGATGATGTATTTAAGACTTGCTGTGATTGTAGCTATTTTTAATATGGAAGTTTTTCAAATAGTTTTATACCCATTTTTAGCCTTTTCTATAGCTTGTTTGATTATAGTTTTCATATATTATAAAAAAGCTTCAAATGTTACGAGTAATTTAGAGATTAAAGATTCGAATCCTTTGGAGTTGGGAACTGCTTTTTTGTTTGCTTTTTTATTTATTGTTACTATGATGATTACAAATTTTGTTGTTGATAATTTTGGAACTACGGGTTTAAATGTATTATCTTTGATTATTGGTGCTACTGATAGTGATCCTTTTGTTTTATCTTTACTAACAGGAAAATACAATATAGATAGCTTATCAATTGCATCTGCAGTTATAATTGCAGCAGGAAGTAATAATATTTTAAAAGCTGTATATTCTATATGGTTTGGTAAAGATAATGCAAAAATAGCCTCACTTACTTTAGCAATTTTAGGGATATTGACAATTTTGGTTGGATTTATTTTATAAATTCTACCAAAAGTTACATTCTGTTTAAAATTTATATATTAAATTGTAAAACTAATAATAAATAAATGAAAAGTTGCTATAATGCCATACAGATTAATAATCGATGAGTATAAAACTTACAGCAGAAGTTTAACTAAAACAACTATACTCATCGCTTATTTATCTTATATTTCTAACTTTTTTAAATAATCACTAATCTTTGGAATATTGTCAATCCTACAAATCAAGCAAGTTGGAATATAGACTTCTTTTTTTGGTAAAACAGTTATTTTTATATCATTATCATAACCCATTTTTTTCACTATACTTATAGGAAGTAAAGATTTCCCCATACCAACTTTTATACAAGATAATATTGTATCTAAGCTTCCAAATGATAAACTTTTTTCTACTTGAACATTGTTTTTATGAAAATAGTTTTTTAAAAACTCATCATAAACACAACCTTCTTTAAAAGTTAATATTACATTTGGAACATCATCTTTTTGTGGTTCTAAAATTGCTATTTCTTCTTCAAACTTTTTTAAAATCATTAAAGAGTCATTTGTAGGTTCTCCACTAATAAAAGCTATATCTACTTTATAATCAAGAATTAATTCATATATATCTTTTGTTGTGCCTGTAAAAAGTTCAAGTTGTAGATTTGGAAAATCTTCATGAAGTTTTAGTAAAAAAGGTGAAATTCTAACAGCTGCGTTACAATCTGTTGAGCCTATTTTTAATGAACCTATTTGTGCATTATTATTTGAAATAGAATCTATGCAACTTTGCATTTTGTGAATTAGTTCAAGAGCTTGCGGATAGAGTTTTTCTCCTTCTTTTGTAAGAATTACACCTTTTGGAACTCTAAAAAATAGCTCAGCACCTAGGTTTTTTTCAAGTTGTTTTATTCTTGAAGTTACATTTGATTGAGCACATTTTAATTCACTTGCTGCTAAAGATATACTTTTTTTGTTTGCAACACTTACAAAAACTTTTAGAAGATTCAAATCCATATCATTTTTCCTTATATCACCTATCATTATTGATTATTTGACATCAAATAACTTTTAGTGATATGATAACAAAATTTTGACTTGGATGTGTTAGTATGTTGAATGTTTTTGATAGAAATAATAATATAGCAATTTTAATAGCAGGTATTTTTTCTATAATTATTGGTCTTGGTGTTGCACGATTTGCCTTTACAGGATTAATTCCACCGATGCTTGATGATTATTTGAGTATTAAATTTGTAGGAATTTTAGCTTCATTAAATTTTGCTGGATATTTAAGTGGCTCAATTTTTTCAGTATTTATAAAAGATATAAATGTAAAAGTTTACCTATATAGATTTGGAATTATTTTAGCAATTCTTACAACTTTTGTTTTAGCATATAGTACAAATAATACACTTTGGATGGTTTCTAGAGTTTTAGCTGGATTTGCTGGTGCCATGTGTTTAATCGTTGGTACAGCAATTGTTATGCAAAAGCTTACAATAAAAAATAAAACAAAAGCTATGGGAATTCATTTTAGTGGAATTGGATTCTCGATTTTGACAACGGATTTAATAGCAAGATTTGTAATAAGTTTAGGAAACACTTGGAGAGACTCTTGGACTGTTTTAGCAGTTTTTGCGATAATTTTGTCATTTTATAGCGTTTATATTTTATCTTTTGACAAAGAAGTTAAACAAAATGCAGTAAAAACAAAGTTTGATTTTTCTATTTTTACTCCATTTGTTATAATCTTAATTATGGCATATTTTGCAGAAGGTGTAGGTTTTGTTGTACAAGCTACATTTTTACCAGATATTATAAATAATCTTCCAGGGCTTGATGGTTATGGAAGCCTTACTTGGACTTTGGTTGGGGTTGCTGGAATTCCTTCTTGTATTATTTGGATGTTACTAGCCCATAAATTTGGAAGTTCAAATATAATTATTATTGCATTATTGCTTCAAGCAGTTGGTATTTTAATTCCAGTTTTTTCAACAAATATATATTTAAACCTTTTAAGTGGAGTTTTATATGGAGGAACGTTTATAGGTCTTGTTGCACTATTTATGAATTTAGGTGGTCAGTTATCAAAGGGAAATCCTGTGGTTTTAATGGGTGCTTTGACAACTTCTTATGGAATAGGGCAAGTTATTGCACCACTTTATAGTGTATATTTTATTGAAAAATATGGAAATTATGATTATTCACTTATTTTAACAGCAATTATTGTTGTAGGGGGAGCTATTTTACTATTGCTTGCTAAAAAATTTGAACCAGATATAGATTAGAGAGCTAATCTTATATCTTGTAATTTAGAGATTAAATCTTGAGTATTTTGTGTTGGTACATCAAGAATTATAATATTCGATTTATGAGTAATTTTAAGCTTAGAAGCGCCATATTCTTCTAGGTTTGAAATTAATTTTTCTAAATCATCTTTTGAGAATTTCGCATCTTTAGACTTTAAACCTATATATGAAAAACCCTCTTTAGTGCTTTGATTTATTCCCATTCTAGGTTTCTTTGGTTCAATTTTTGTATTTATAAAACAAGAATCTTGGATATTAAAATCAAGCATAGACGATAAAATATTATAAAAATTTATTAGTTCAATTTCATCTATGAAACTTTTAAAGTTACTAAAATGTTCCTCTTCTCTTTGACCAAAATCTTTATAAATATTTGCAATTGTCCTTGCTGTTGGAATAATTTGTGAGCTAGTTATATTTCCAATACACGTATTTAAAATTTTTAATTCAAAAACTATTTTATCTTTTAAATTTCTTGTTGCATTAAAACTAACATCTGGTAAAAAACCAGCATCACAACCCTCTTTGTAACCACTTATTGCAAATTGTAAAGAGTTTGGAAGATTAAAAAAGTTTTTATTACCTACAAATGTATCATTTAATTTTTTTGCAATATCTTCAACATCAAATAGTTGTGTAGTATCAAGCCCATTTACAGGGCAAGTAATTACTTTTTTTATACTATGACCCGATTCGAAAAAGCTAGAAAGCGATACTTCTTTTAGAATATTAAATATTTTAGGAAGAGAAAAAAGTCTTAGATTTTTAAATTCTAATTTTTGCCCTTCATTAAAATTCAACTCATTAGTATCAAATTCATTTAATATATTTAATATAGCTTTTAGTTGCTCAGAATTTAATTCACCTAAATTTAGAGGAATTTTAAGGCTAAAAAATGCTTGCATTTCATCTTGTGCATAAATTCCATGCCACTTAAATCTCTCTAAATCTTCAGGTGAAATTTTTTCACCAGTTACACAATAATAAAAAATATCACCAACTATATCGTTGCTTGATTTGTCACCTTTAATTTTTTCTATATTCAAATTATAAGACATAAAAAACCTTTAAAAAATCTCTTTACACTCCCAGTGTGGAAAATGTTTTCGAACAAGAGCATTAAACTCTATTTCAAAAGCACTATAAGAGCTATCTTTTTTGCTTTGATCGCTTGATTTCGCTCTAATCATTCCAGCACCAACTGTGTTGTTTGTAACTCTATCAATAATAATAAAGCTTCCCATTGTTTTGATTTTATCATAAGTATCATAGGCAATGATTTGTTCTAAATCAAGTTTAGCTCTTGCAATTTCATTTAAATTCAAAGTATTTGTTGCACTTCTTTCTAATGTATTTACATCTGTTTTATAATAAAACTGGCTAATAGTTCCAACTGTTGTTGAAGTTGCTCTTTTGATAAAATATTGTTTTCCTTTTATTAAAGGGTCTTCACTAAGCCATACTAAATCGACATCAAAATTGTTTGCTTCATCAGCTTGTTCATCACTTTTTACAATTACGTCTCCACGGCTAATATCTATCTCATCTTCAAGTGTAAGTGTAATTGCTTGCTCAGCATACGCATATGGTAAATTTCCATCAAATGTTACAATCTCTTTTATTTTTGAACTTTTTTTAGAAGGAAGAACTGTAATTTCATCTCCAACTTTAATAACCCCACTAGCAATCGTTCCACAAAAACCTCTAAAATCTAGGTTTGGTCTATTTACATATTGCACAGGAAATCTAAAGTGTGTTAAATCTCTATCGCTATCAATTTGCACAGTTTCTAAGTGTTGCATTAAAGTTTCACCCTTGTACCAAGGAGATTTATCACTTCTTTCAACAACATTGTCACCATTTAAAGCAGATAAAGGAATTAAAGTTATATTGTTTGTAAGACCTAACTCTTTTGCAAATTTTAAATAATCCTCTTTGATTTTTTCAAACACATCTTCTCTAAAATCCATTAAATCCATTTTATTAACAGCTACAACAATATGTTTAATTCCTAATAGCTTATTAATAAAAGAGTGTCTTTTTGTTTGAGTTTGTACCCCATATCTAGCATCTATTAGAATAATTGCTAAATTTGCAGTACTTGCTCCCGTTGCCATATTTCTAGTGTATTGCTCATGCCCTGGAGTATCAGCGATGATAAATTTTCTTTTATCAGTTGAAAAATATCTATAAGCAACATCAATAGTGATACCTTGCTCTCTTTCGCTTTGAAGACCATCAACCAATAAAGATAAGTCAAACTCATTGTCTGTTGTATTGTTCTTTTTACTATCTTTTTTAATACTTGCTAGTTGGTCTTCAAAAATCATTTTAGAATCATGTAGTAATCTTCCAATTAAAGTAGATTTTCCATCATCAACATTTCCACAAGTAATAAATCTTAGAAGCTGTTTATTCTCATGCTCTTTCAAATAAGCTTTTATATCGTCAATTTTTTCCATCTTAAAAATACCCTTCTATTTTTTTCTTCTCCATAGACCCAGCACTGTCATTGTCTATAACTCTTCCTTGTCTTTCACTTGTTTTACTTAAAAGCATCTCTTCAATTATCTCTTCAAGAGTTGTTGCTGTTGAATTTACGGCTCCTGTTAGAGGATAACATCCTAAAGTTCTAAATCTAACCATCTCTTCTTTTATCACATCATCTGGACCAATTGGCATTCTTTCATCATCTACCATGATTTTTACACCATCTTTTTCAACAACTGGTCTTTTAGCTGCAAAGTATAGAGGAACTATTGGGATTTGCTCTAAATAGATATATTGCCAAATATCAAGTTCTGTCCAGTTTGAAAGTGGGAAAACTCTAATACTTTCATCTTTGTGAACTCTTGCATTGTAGATATTCCAAAGCTCTGGTCTTTGATTTTTTGGATCCCATCTATGATTTTTATCCCTAAAAGAGTAGATTCTCTCTTTTGCTCTAGATTTCTCTTCATCTCTTCTAGCTCCTCCAAAAACAGCATCAAACTTATATTTATTTAACGCTTGTTTTAAACCTTGAGTTTTCATGATATCTGTATGAACAGCACTACCATGAGTAAAAGGTCCAATTCCTTGAGCAATTCCATCTGGATTTGTATGTACTAAAAGCTCAAAACCTTCTTCTTTAGCTCTTTTATCTCTAAAAGCAATCATCTCTTTAAATTTCCATAAAGTATCTACATGAAGTAATGGAAATGGTAGTTTTGCAGGTGCGAAAGCTTTTAGTGCAAGATGCAACATAACTGCTGAATCTTTTCCAACACTATACATCATCACAGGATTATCAAACTCTGCAACAACTTCTCTAATAATATGGATTGATTCAGCTTCAAGCTGTTTTAAATGCGTTAGTTGTTTTGTATCTAACATTTAATCTTTTTCCTTCTATTTAAAATTTTAAAAAAGAATTAAGGCTATTTTTTATGAAGCCCACACTCTTTATGTTCTGGGTCTTCCCACCACCATCTTCCAGCTCTAATATCCTCACCAGGTTTTATAGCTCTTGTACATGGTTCACAACCAATACTTGGATATCCTTGGTCATGAAGCTTGTTATATGGAACTTTATTCGCTTTTATATATTTCCAAACATCATCTTCACTCCAATTTATCAGAGGATTTAATTTTATTACTTTAAAATTTTCATCCCATTCGATAATTGGAAGTTTTATTCTTGTAACACTTTGAGAAGCTCGTAATCCAGTTATCCAAATATCAACACCTTTTAAAGCTCTTTTTAAAGGCTCAATTTTTCTAATATTACAGCAATTTTTTCTATTATCAATACTCTCAAAATGCCCATTTACACCTTGAGTAAGGTACAATTTTTCTACATCCTCGAATTTTGGAAAAAAAACTTCTAGTTTTACACCGTATTTCAAATTTGTTTCATCCATAACTTTATAAGTTTCGCTATGTAATCTTCCAGTGTCAAGAGTAAATACTTTACTATTTTTATCAATTTTAAAAATCATATCTGTTAACACTTGATCTTCAGCACCTAGGCTAGAGCTTAATGCTACATTTTTATGATTTTCTAAAATATATTTGATTAAATCAATCGTATTTAAAGACAAAATTTTTTCTTCAATATTCTTTATTAATTCCAAACTCATAAAATACCTTAAATTTGATAGTCGTTTTCTACTTGTTTTACAGTTCCAAATTTTAATCTATTCCAAGCTCTTTCATGAAAATAGTATAAAATCATTTTTGTAATAACTTCAATTGATCCAATCGAAGCTGCCATAACTAAATTTCCAGTTACAAAGTAAGATACTATAATAGTATCAAGTGTTCCAACTGTTCGCCAAGAGATAGTCTTGACAACCGATCTATAGGGTTTTTCGTGCATAAATTTCCTAAACTTCAAACTATATAGAAGAATTATTCTTCTATATAGTCATATAAACCAGAGCTTAAATATCTCTCACCTGTATCACATAAAATTGTTACTATTGTTTTACCTTTATTTTCTGGTCTTGAAGCAATAATTTTTGCAGCTAATACATTTGCACCTGCAGAAACTCCAACTAGAAGTCCTTCTGTTTTTGCTAATGCTCTTGAGCTTTCAATTGCATCATCATTTGAAATTTTGATAACTTCATCATAAATTTTTGTATTTAAAACATCTGGCACAAATCCAGCACCAATTCCTTGAATTTTGTGAGGACCTGGTGCTCCACCACTTAATACAGGAGAAGCTTCAGGCTCAACTGCAATTATCTTTACATTTGGATTTTTAGCTTTTAATACCTCACCAACTCCTGTTAAAGTTCCACCTGTTCCTACACCTGCTATAAAGAAATCCACTTTTCCATCTGTATCTTTTAAAATTTCTTCAGCAGTTGTAGTTCTGTGAATTGCTGGATTAGCAGCATTTTGAAACTGTTGTAAAATAATTGAGTTAGCAGTTTGCTCTTTTAACTCATTTGCTTTTTCAATAGCCCCTTTCATCCCTTTTTCAGCTGGAGTAAGAACTAATTTAGCTCCTAAAGCTTGTAAAAGTCTTCTTCTTTCAACACTCATTGATGCTGGCATTACAAGAACTAGTTTAAGTCCAAGAGCAGCACTAACAGAGGCTAATGCAATTCCTGTATTTCCACTTGTAGGTTCAATTAAAGTTGAATCTTTGTTTATAAGACCATTTTCTAAAGCTACTTTTATCATGTTTGTTCCAATTCTATCTTTAACAGAGTGACTTGGATTCATAAACTCACATTTTCCTAAAACTGTAGCTTCACTTGCTTTACTTGCATCTTGAAGTTTTACTAGAGGAGTATTTCCTACTAATTCTGTTATGTTATTTGCAAAATTCATTTTTTTTCCTTTTTATTTTTAAATATTGTAATGTAAAAATTCATTGTATCTATTTTGATACTCATCTAATTTTGATAAGCTTAAATCAAAAATCTTTTTCACTTTCTCTTTTGACTCATCAAAAAATAGGTCTAATATTGGATTGCCAACTTTTGAATCAACTACTTTTATATCATCTTCTAAGGCAACTAAAATATCAACTATTTTTATATCTTCAGCACTTTTTGCCAAAAGATAACCACCTCTAGCACCTCTTGTGCTAGTTACTAACTCAGCTCGTCTTAGTTTACTTAAGAGTTGCTCCAAATAGTTTTGAGGTATTGAAGCATTTGCTGAAATATCTTTTATTTGCATGGGAGTGTCATTTTGATGGCGACTTAGCTCGTACATGGCCGCCAAACCATAAACCCCCTTTGTTGAAATTAAAGGCATTTTATACCCTTAATTTAATGCCTGATTTAAATCTTCAATTAAATCAGCTGTATCTTCTAAACCAATAGAAAGCCTAACTGTAACAGGATTTACACCAGCTTTTTTTAACTCTTCTTCATTCATTTGAGAGTGAGTTGTAGATGCAGGATGTGTAATTAAAGATTTACTATCACCAATATTTACAACAACACTAAATAGTTTTGCACTATCAATAACTTTTTTAGCCTCTTCAAAACTCTCAACTTCAAAAGAGATAAGACCACTTGCTAATCCACCTTTGAAATATTTTTGAGCTTTTGCATAGTATTTGTCATCTTTTAATCCAGGATAAGATACATTTTTTACTTTTTTATGAGACTTTAAAAATTCTGCAACTTTTAAAGCATTATTTGAATGTTTCTCAACTCTTAGACTTAAAGTCTCTAAGCTTTGGATTAAAAGCCAAGAATTAAATGGTGCTGGAGTTGCACCAATATCTCTTAAAAGTGATAATCTAACTCTTAAACAGAAATTTGGAAGTGGTACATCTGTATAAACTAATCCATGATATGAAGCATCTGGAGTTGTAAATTGTGGATATCTAGCACTATTCGTTTTGAAGAATTCTGCTAAATTATCTCTTTCAACAATAATTCCACCAAGAGCTGTTCCATTTCCACTTGTATATTTACTTGTAGAGTGAACAACAACATCAACTCCCCATGAAATTGGATTAAATAAAGATGCAGTTGCTACAGTATTGTCACAAATAGTGATAATTCCATGTTTCTTTGCAACTTCAACAATTTTTTCAATAGCTGGAATTGCTATTTGAGGATTTGATAATGATTCAAAAAATATAGCTTTTGTTTTATCATCTACTAATCCTTCTAAGTTTGAAGCATCATCGCTATTAAACACTTTTACACTAATTCCAAACCTTTTTAATGTAAAGTGAAATAAAGTCACACTCCCACCATAAAGTTTATCAGAAATTAGAACATTATCTCCAGCTTCAGCAACATTTGCAACTGCATAAAAAATAGCAGCAGCACCACTTGAAGTAGCAATAGCAGCAGCACCATTTTCAAGTTGTGCATATCTTTGCTCTAAAATATCAGTTGTTGGATTATTTAATCTTGTATAGATTGCTCCAAGCTCTTTTAGTGCAAATAAATTTGCCGCATGCTCACTATCTCTAAATGCATAAGCAGTTGTTTGAGAAATTGGCACAGCCATCTCACCATTTCCATTTTTTTTATCATAACCTGTATGTATTGCAATAGTATCTTTTTGCATTTTGGAATCCTTTTCAAATTAATCAAGTTTAAATATATGTAGAATTATAAACAATTTTTTTTTAAATGTCAAGCTTTTTAATCAAATTTATATAAATATAGAATAAATAGGGCTTAAAGGCAAAACCAAGTATATTAGTTGGGTTTAAATTATTTGTAAATAATTTTTAGTTAGAATACCAAAAAATAAATGTTTGGATAAAAAATTGATAGAAAAATATAATATTTTTGAGAAAGTTTTTGTAGATAAAAAAGATGAACAATTTTTTGAGATTTTCAAAAATGAAACTATAAAAGTGGAAAAGATAGTTTCAAATGGACAAAAATCACCTGAAAATTTTTGGTATGAACAAGAAAAAAGTGAATATATTTTACTTTTAAGTGGCAGTGCAATTTTGGAATTTGAAGATTTTGAGGTAGATTTAAAAAAAGGTGATTGTTTAAATATTAAAGCTATGCAAAAGCATAGAGTTAAATTTACATCTTTAGATGAACCAACTATTTGGTTTGCTGTTTTTTATTGAGGAATAATGACTGTAAAAATAACCCCATTATTACTATTTTTAACACTAATTTTCCCATTTAGTCTTTCATTAACAAGAAGTTTTACAACAGCAAGACCAATTCCAGAGCTTTTTTTATCTTCTTTTGCAGAGACAAAATAATCAAAAACTGCTTCTATAGGTTTTATTTTTATTCCACCTGCGTTGTCTTCATAAGTTATAACCGTTTCATTTTCATTTTGCTTAGCGCTAATTTTAATATTATTATCATCACCTGAACCAAAAGCCTCTAAAGAGTTATTTATAAGAACTAAAAAGATATTTGAAATAATATGTTCATAACTACTTATTTTTAGATTTTCTTCTATTTCATAAACTATTTTAAGCCTTTTTAAAATTATTTTAGAGCTTAAAATTTCAACAATATTAAAGATAGAATCTATTAACAAAAACTCCTCTTTTTGCGCTTTTGTTTGATAAAAAGTAGAGAATTCATCCATCGATTTTTTCATCAAATTCATTGATTTTTTCATTAGTGGCAACTGTTTTTCAAATGTTGTTATTAATCTTTTTGGATCATGGTTATAAATAGTTTCAAGTAGAGTCAAAGAAGTCCCAACACTTGTGAGTGGTGTTTTCCATTGATGAGAAACATGACCTATTGCTTGTCCTATAGAATTGAATCTGGATTGTTCAATAAGGAGCATTTTTGATTTTTTTAGGTTTTCTTGTTCTTCCTTGTTTTTGAAATATAAAGCAGTAACCAAAGATAAAAGGTCAATCATATATGCAAATGGAATTAAGAATTTGATAGTATCTTCGTAAAAAATTAGATTAAATAATCCAAGAGTATTAAAAAATATCACTATAAAAAGAGTACCTTCCCCTATAAAATAGTATATAGAGCTTATCTCTTTTTTAATTAAAACATATATTGCAAATAAAAACAAATATAGTGTTGATGCTAAAATTATTACAGAGACCAACCAGGAATATTTAAAATACTCTTCATTGTAAAATTGTGCATAAAGTACAAGTAAAAATAAGAATACATAACAAATTATAAAAAAGATGTTTACATAAGCAAATTTTTTATATTTTTTTTGTTGTTCAAAAAAGAAATATGGGAAAAGTAGTAAAAATATACCACCAAAAGCTGGGGAATTCCAAGTTAATGCTGTAATAAATTCCAAGTTTAAATTTATATCAAGAAAGTATATTATTCCATGAAAACCATATTGATAAATTCCTAAACTAATCGCAATAGCAAAAATTATCAAATAAGATTTATTTTTGTACAAAATATAATTAATAATATTGTAAACACAAAAAAGAAGAATTATTCCTCCAAATAGACCAGAGAAAAAGAGTTTCTTGCTATCATTTTTAAAAAAATCAGCAGTTTCTAAAACTTTCCAACCAAGATTATATATATGGAAATTTTCTATTTTTGAAATAACTGTAATTGACTCTTTAGGATTTAAAACTAAATTAATATTTGAGTAGGTACTCAAGTCTTCTCTTTCTTCTTGATTTCTCAAATCACCTAAATAGATAGTTTTTAACAACTCATTGTTTTTTAGAATATAAGCATCAATTTTATTTATCCCAGCCAATGGGTTATATAAAGTTATTTTTTTGATTTTGTCTGAATTATTTACTAAAGATATTTTTGTCCAAAAAGGTCCTTTTGCTGACCCAATATGCATAATTTCAAGAGTTCTTAAATCTATTTTTTTATTTATATCTTCATAGGAATATATATTTTTTTCATCACTTGTAAAATAAATATAATCTAAAGTATTAGCATCTTTTAGACTTGAAACATCAAGGGAGTTTGAAAAAAGAGTAGAGAAAAAAAGAGATATAAAAATTAAAACTTTAATCATTATATATCACTTTTAAATATGTAACCAACACCTTGGACATTATAGATTGAGTTTTTTGATAATTTCATTCTTAATCTGTGAATTATATTTTTTATTGCTTGTTCACTTTTGTGCTCTTGAGGAGATAAATTAAACTCTATTTCTTCAATAGGAACTATTTTATTTATATTATTTATTAAAAGTTCTAAAATAATTATTTCACTTTTTGTTAGTTTTATATATGTATTTTCTTTTTCATCATATATCTCTTTTTTGAAAAAGTCATACTTTTTATCATTATTTATCGTAAAACTAAGTAAATTTTCTCTTTCGAGTTTTTCTACCATTTTAACAAGTGTTTCTAGAAGTTGCTTATATTCTATAGGTTTAATTACATAATCAGTTAGCTCTAAACTTATAGATTTTAGAAGCTTCTCCTTGTCTGAATAATTACTCATAATAACCAAAGGTATTTTTCTATTTTTTTCTCTTATATTTTTACATAATTCATAGCCATTCATAATAGGCATAACGTAGTCTGTAATTATTAAATCAATGCTATTTTGAGAATAAATATCTAAAGCTTCCAAACCATTTTGTGCCACAAAAACATTTTTAAAAAAAAGTGCTAAAGTCTCTTTTATGCTCTCTTTTAACTCTTCATCATCTTCAACTAATAATAAAGTTAAATTTTTTAGCAAACCAATCTTTAACATATCCATACATTTTCCTATAAAACTTAATTTGCGACAAACTTTTAATTTGAGAATGATTATATATTATAGTTGATTAAAATTTTGAAATAAAAAATTTCAGGAAACAAAATAAATTTAATAGCAACTTCGAGAAATCCCATTGGCCTTTAGCTGATGGAATGAATCGAATAACTAACCTTGATTTGTAATGTAATTTCTTATGGTTTCAGGACTAGCTTCTCCAACACTAAACACTGATTCCAATTCAATGATATTAAAATCACTTTTTGATTCTATTTTATAAATAGTATTTTTGATTAGTTCTTTTATATTTCCAATCAATAATTTCTTTCTATATTTACAAACTAATATTAAATGAGCTTTTTAATTGTGTTTAGCTCTATTTAGTTATTTCAAATCCATATAATTTATTTTGATTTTTCTTCAAAAATACTTCTTAAATATTTCATATTTTATAATATGATATTATACTGTTATAAATTAATTAAAAAAGGAGTTGAGTTAATGTTAAAAGCATTCAAATATAGAATATACCCAACAAA